>NZ_JBEOVJ010000029.1:0-90728 GCF_040295435.1 Streptomyces sp. NPDC002809 | reverse complement strand
AGGACTTCGGGGCCCTTGATCAGGATGCCGAGCTGGGCGCCGCGTCCGGTTCCGACCATGAGGGCGGTCGGGGTGGCGAGGCCCAGGGCGCACGGACAGGCGATGATCAGTACGGCGACGGCGGCCGTGAACGCGGCCGTCACGTCGTCCGTCACCAGCAGCCAGGCGACCAGGGTGGCCAGGGCGAGCACCAGGACCACGGGGACGAACACCGCGGAGATCCGGTCGGCCAGCCGCTGCACCTCTGCCTTTCCGTTCTGCGCGTCCTCGACGAGCCGGGCCATCCGGGCCAGCCGGGTGTCGGCGCCGACGCGGGTGGCGTCGACGACGAGCCGCCCGGAGACGTTCACGGTGGCGCCGGTGACGGAGTCGCCTGCCCGCACGTCGACGGGGACGGACTCACCGGTGAGCATGGACGCGTCCACCGCCGACGCGCCCTCGACGACGGTGCCGTCGGTGGCGACCTTCTCGCCGGGGCGGACGACGAAGCGGTCGCCGACGGCGAGCCGGTCCACGGGGACGCGTACCTCCACGCCGCCCCGCAGGACCGCGACGTCCTTGGCGCCCAGGTGCATCAGCGCCCGGAGGGCGGAGCCGGCCTTCCGCTTGGACCTCGCCTCCAGATAGCGGCCCAGCAGGATGAAGGTGACGACCCCGGCCGCGACCTCCAGATAGATCGTGGAGGCGCCATCGGCACGGGAGACCGTGAAGTCGAAGCCGTGCCGCATGCCGGGCATGCCGGCGTCGCCGAGGAACAGCGCCCAGAGGGACCAGCCGAATGCGGCGAGGGTCCCGACCGACACCAGCGTGTCCATCGTGGCCGCACCGTGCCGGAGGTTGGTCCACGTGGCGCGGTGGAAGGGCAGCCCGCCCCAGACGACGACAGGGGCGGCGAGCGTGAGGGAGAGCCACTGCCAGTTGTCGAACTGGAGCGCCGGGATCATCGAGAGCGCCACGACGGGGGCGGCGAGGACGGCCGAGACGATGAGCCGTTGCCGCAGTGCGGCGAGAGCGGGGGTGGGGGCGTCGTCGGCCGCGGGGCCGGGGGCGGTGCCGGTACCGGCGGTGTCTTCACCGGCCTCGGCGTCGTCCTCGGTGCCGGGCGCCGGCGCGGGTGCGACGGCTTCGGTGTCCGGGGTCGCGGGCGCCGGCGTCCGGGCGGGCGGCGTCGGTTCCGGGCGGTGCACCGGCTGTGCCGTGTAGCCGGTCTTCTCGACCGTGGCGATCAGGTCCGCGAGGCCGGTTCCGGGGCCGAAGGCGACGCGGGCCTTCTCGGTTGCGTAGTTGACGGTGGCGGTGACCCCGTCCATCCGGTTCAGCTTCTTCTCGACGCGGGCCGCGCAGGACGCGCAGGTCATCCCGCCGATCGCGAGCTCGGCCTCCGAGCTCTCCGCCACCGGGACCTCGACATCTGTTGCGCTGTGCATGTCCGAACTCCTGAAACGCCGACCGGGCCGTGCCCCACCAGTATCTGCTGGTCGGCCCGGCCCGGCGGCAAAGGGGTGATGCGGTCGTAGTGGATCCCGAAGCGGTCAGGCGGCCCGGCCTGCGAGCTCGTAGCCCGCCTCGTCGACGGCTGCGCGCACGGCCTCCTCGTCCAGGGGGGCCTGCGACACGACCGTCACCTGTCCGGTGGAAGCCACGGCCTTCACCGAGGTGACACCCTCGATGCCGGAGATCTCCTCGGAGACCGCGCCCTCGCAGTGCCCGCAGGTCATGCCGGTCACCTCGTAGACCGTGGTCACGCCGCCCTGCGCGGCGTCCGTACCCGCGCTGTCGTGGCAGGAACCGCTGGGCGAGCAGCAGGAGCCGGTCGCCTGGGGGAGCTGGGTCTCGGCGGTCATCGTGTTCTCCTCTTCGACGAGCACAAATGGATGTGGCGGCGGGGGCCCAGGGGGACTCCGGGAAGGCCGGTGCGCCTCCACACTCTCGACTATATACCCCTAGGGGGTATGAATGCGAGTGGTCCCCGGGCCAGTGGGCCAACCGGGTGACCAGGTGAGGGGGGTGGTCATGCCCGGCGGCCCCGGTTGCCCGGACGGGCGGCGACCCAGGTGCGGATGGTGTCCGCGTACCAGTAGGGCTTACCGCTCTCCACATGGTCCGGAGCCGGAAGAAGGCCGTGTTTGCGGTAGGAGCGGACGGTGTCCGGCTGCACTCGGATGTGTGCGGCGATGTCCTTGTAGGACCAGAGCCTGCTGTCCGTCATACGTGCCACCTCTCTGTGCCGCAGCGGTGGCCTGGGGGCCGTCGGGGGGAGCCGCGGTACGGGACGCTGTCGATCACTCAGCCTCTGGCCGGTGAACGAGGGCGACAGGAGGCGGGGTGGGGCTGTCGACCGTCTGTGACGGAAAACCCGCGTAACGGAGACATGTGTGACGAGCGGGACACGTCCGAGGCGGGAGGAACGCGGAGGGCCGGGGCGACGGCGCCCGTCCGGCGGGTGCGCCCTGGCCCTGAGCCCCGGGCGCACCCCGGTCGTCAGGCGTGCCAGAGCGCCGACCAGGTGCGCGGGCCGACGAGACCGTCAGGGACGAGCGGCGGGTGGTCGGCCTGGAACCGCTGGACCGCGGCGAGGGTCCGCGCGCCGAACACGCCGTCGACCGCCTCCCACGGCAGGTAGCGCCGGTTGGCGAGCATGCACTGCACCTGGGAGACGCGCTCGCCCTGTTCGCCGAACGTGGTCAGCCCGTCCCCGTCGTAGAAGGCGCAGACGGGGCTGGAGCCGGCCGGGGGTGCGTTGTTCTCGTCGGCTGCGGCGCCGGGCGCCGAAGCGAGGGCGGCGGCCAGGACGAGCGCGGCCAGGGCCGGGCTCCGGGAGGCGCGGCGGAACGGCGGAATCATGCGGATCACGGTGGGGTACTCCTCGGACGATGCGGTGACGGTGACCGGTGGGCCCCGTCCTCTCGTCGAGGACAACACCGCGTACCGCCGTCACGTCACTCCCGGGACGGCCGTCGGGGCGCGCGGCCGGCCGAGGACGCGCCCGCCGCCCGGCGCCGTCATTGCCGCCCTTGACCCGGGCGCGGCGGGTAGGAAGGGCGGGTGGGGAAGACGGGTGGGGAAGACGGGTAGGGAGGCGGGTGGGGAAGGCGGGTAGGGAAGGAGACATGACGATGCGAGGAGAGCCGGGACGACACCACCTGCCCGCGGGCAGTACGGCGAGCGGTCCCTACGCCCTGGACATCGGTCCGGAGCGGGCAGGCTGGGAGCGGTCGAGCCTGCGGGTGGTGGAGCTGGAGCCGGGCGGTGTTCACACACTTGTCACCGGAGAGTGCGAATGGATCGTACTGCCGTTGACCGGTGGCTGTACGGTGCACATCTCAGATGAGATCTTTGAACTGCTGGGCCGGAAAAGCGTGTTCAGCGGGGTATCCGACTTCGCGTACGTACCGCGTGACGCCCATGCACAGATCGCCTCCGGCGCAGGCGGCCGCTTCGCCCTGGCAGGAGCGAAGTGCGAGCGAAGACTCCCCGCTCGCTACGGCCCCGCGCCGGAGGTACCAGTCGAGCTGCGAGGCTCGGGCAACTGCTCGCGCCAGGTCAACAACTTCGCCGCGGCCGACACCTTCGACTGCGACCGGCTGATCGCCGTCGAGGTCCTCACCCCGGGCGGCAACTGGTCGTCCTACCCGCCGCACAAGCACGACGAGCACCACCCGGGCGAGGAGTCCGTCCTGGAGGAGATCTACTACTTCGAGGTGGCGGACGGCGGTGTCGGCTACCACCGGGTCTCCCCGTCCCGTCCCGGCGGTACGGACGTCCTCGCCGAAATCCGCAGCGGTGACGCCGTCCTCATCCCCGACGGCTGGCACGGCCCGTCCATCGCCCCGCCCGGCCGCACGCTCTACTACCTCAACGTCATGGCGGGCCCGGGGGAGCAACGGGAGTGGCTGATCCGCGACCACCCCGACCACCGCTGGATCCGGGACACCTGGCCCGCACAGCCGGTGGACCCGAGACTTCCGTTCCACGGGAGTGAGGCGCCCCGGTGACCCCGCCCAGGGCCTTCCCCGGCCGTCCTCCTTGTGTCTACGCCGGGACCGAAACGGCAGACACAGTGTCGGGGCCCCCTCCGGCGCGGGCGTGGTGGGATGTTGACGTAGCCGGAAAGGCCCACTCGCCCGTCGGAGGTCCCAGCACGGGAAGAGCACGACCGACGCCTCGCCGACCGACGCCTCACCACCGACGCCGCCACCTCTGAAGGAGACACAGTATGAAGACCGTCAACCACTGGATCGGTGGCAAGACCGTCGAGGGCGCGTCGGGCAACTACGGCCCGGTCACCGACCCGGCCACCGGAGCCGTCACCACCCAGGTCGCGCTCGCCTCCCTGGAAGAGGTCGACGCCGCGGTGGCCGCGGCGAAGGACGCGTACACGACGTGGGGCACCTCGTCGCTGTCCGCCCGCACCGCGGTCCTGTTCCGCTACCGCGCGCTGCTGGACGCCCACCGCGACGAGATCGCCGCCCTGATCACCGCCGAGCACGGCAAGGTGCACTCCGACGCGCTCGGCGAGGTCGCCCGCGGTCTGGAGATCGTCGAGCTGGCGTGCGGCATCACCACGCAGCTCAAGGGTGAGCTGTCCACCCAGGTGTCCAATCGGGTCGACGTCTCCTCGATCCGTCAGTCGATCGGTGTCGTCGCCGGTATCACGCCGTTCAACTTCCCGGCCATGGTGCCGATGTGGATGTTCCCGCTCGCCATCGCCTGCGGCAACACCTTCGTCCTCAAGCCGAGCGAGAAGGACCCGTCGGCTGCCAATCTCCTTGCCGAGCTGGCCTCCGAGGCCGGCCTGCCGGACGGTGTACTGAACGTCCTGCACGGTGACAAGGTCGCCGTCGACGGCCTGCTGAACCACCCGGACGTCTCCGTCGTCTCCTTCGTGGGCTCGACCCCGATCGCCCGCTACATCCACGCCACCGCGTCCGCGAACGGCAAGCGCGTCCAGGCGCTCGGCGGTGCGAAGAACCACATGCTGGTCCTGCCGGACGCGGACCTCGACGCCGCCGCCGACGCCGCCGTCTCCGCCGCGTACGGCTCCGCCGGTGAGCGCTGCATGGCGATCTCCGCGGTCGTCGCGGTCGGCTCCGTCGCCGACGACCTGGTCGCCCGGATCAAGGACCGCGCCGAGAAGATCAAGATCGGCCCCGGCAACGACCCGACGTCCGAGATGGGCCCGCTGATCACCGCCGCCCACCGCGACAAGGTCGCCTCGTACGTCACCGGCGCGGCCGCCCAGGGCGCCGACGTCGTCCTCGACGGCACGGGGCACACGGTCGAGGGCTTCGAGGAGGGCCACTGGATCGGCCTCTCCCTCCTCGACAACGTCTCCACCGACTCGGACGCGTACAAGGACGAGATCTTCGGCCCGGTCCTGTGTGTGCTGCGCGTCGACACGTACGAGGAGGGCGTGGCGCTGATGAACGCCTCGCCGTACGGCAACGGCACCGCGATCTTCACCCGCGACGGCGGCGCCGCCCGCCGCTTCCAGCTGGAGATCGAGGCCGGCATGGTCGGCATCAACGTCCCGATCCCGGTGCCGGTGGGCTACCACTCCTTCGGTGGCTGGAAGGACTCGCTCTTCGGCGACCACCACATCTACGGCAACGACGGCGTGCACTTCTACACCCGCGGCAAGGTCACCACCACGCGCTGGCCGGACCCGGCCGACGCCCCCGCCGGCGTCGACCTGGGCTTCCCCAGCAACCACTGACCCCGACCCGACCCGACCCGACCTGACCTGAACCGCACAGCACTGCAGGGCCGCTCCCCCGGGGCGGCCCTGCAGCGGTTCCTGGGAGGTCAGCGACCCGTACCGGCCGCCTCCTCGATCATCTGCTCCATCGGAACGACAGCGACCCGCCCCGAGACGACGAACGCCAGCACCATCGCCGCCACCAGGACCACCGTCCCGGCCCACACCATCGTCTCGACCGGCACGGTGTACGCTCCCACGGCCCGCACCGCGCACTCGCCCAGCAGCGCCGCACCCCACACCGCGGAGAACCGCACCTCGGCCCGCCGGAACGCGTCCGAACCCGTCGAAAGACGCTGGTACGCAGCGGACTTGGCGGCCTCGCCCCGCGTCAGCCACGGCCGCAGCCCCGTCGACAGCATCGGCCGCCCGCGCAGCGCGGACACCAGGAACACCAGGCCGATGGTGCTGCTCACCCCGCTGTCCTTCAGCAGCATCAACCGCGGGTCACCGGCCACCAGGCTCAGCAGCAGCCCCACCGCGTTGACCGTCACCATGAGCGCCGCGAGCCCGTTGAGCCGCCGGTCGCGCACCACACCCCACACCGTCCGCACGCCCGGCACCACACTGCTCCAGGCCAGCGCACCGAACGTCCCCGTCCCCGCCGCCTTCAGCAGGTAGTACGAGGCGAGCGGCACCGCCACATCCACGAGCAGCGGCATCATGCTGTCCAGCAGGGCCCTGCGCGGGGAGAACGGAACGACGCCGACCGGAGCGCCGGCGGCAGGTGCGGTGACTGTGGCGACCGGGCTGCTCATGACGGGTTCCTCCCGTATCGGCGGCGCCCTCGCGGCTCCCGCTCTCGATACGTACAGACTGGCCGCCGGCCCCCGGGCCACGGCAGGGCCGGGTGTACCGAGCTCCGTATGACGAATGTCAGCGTCGACGGATGACACGCTCCGCCGTCACGCACCCCACGAGCGGACGAGGCGTCAGAGCTCCGGAGGGCCGCCCGCCCCGGACCGGCCGCATGGGAGTGGGGTGTGCCGTCCATCGCTTCGCAGTCCGCGAAGCAAGCGTCAGCGGGATCACCGAGTGACGGGCGATCACGGCCAACTCGCTTCTTTGCGCGATGTATTGACCTCCAGTCAGGGCAGCCCTACATTCGCATCGCCTTGCTGAAACTTTCAGCAAGATTATTCAGGAGGTGATGTCCGGGCGAACGCAACGGGAACTCCCCGCAGGCGCTGAACCGGCACCTGCTCTGTTGGCTGCCGTGGTCAGGGCCGCGGCACATCCCCCCAGGAGGATCCTCGTGAGACACCCCATACGCCGGCGGATGAGACGCCCCCTCGCCGCGGCAGCGGCGACAGGAGTGATGACGCTCCTTGCCGCGGCATCCGTCGCCTTCACCGCCTCAGCCGCTTCCGGAAACTCCGCGACGGTGTACTACTCGACCAAGAACCACAACTGGACGACGTACGACCTGCACTACCAGCCCAACGGCGGAGCCTGGACCGCTCTGCCCGGTGTGACGATGGAGGCGGCCTGCACGGACTGGGTGAAGTCCACCGTCGATCTGGGCAGCGCCACCGGCCTGCAGGCGACGTTCAACAACGGCTCGGGTACCTGGGACAGCAACAGCGGCCGCAACTACGCCCTGGGGACCGGCACGGTCACGGTCAAGGACGGTGTGGTGGGGACCGGCGACCCCTGCACCAGCGATCCCCTCGCGACGGCCACCGTCTACTACGCCGCGGATGCGGGCTGGCCGACGGCGAACCTGCACTACGCCCCGACGGGCGGGGCATGGACGACCGCGCCCGGTGTCGGCATGGCCGAGGCCTGCGAGGGCTGGTACAAGAAGACGGTCGATCTGGGCGGCGCCACCGGCCTGCAGGCGACGTTCAACAACGGCTCGGGTACCTGGGACAACAACAGCGGCCGCAACTACGCCCTGGGGACCGGCACCACGACGGTCAGGAACGGGCAGATCGGCACCACCGACCCCTGCGCCACCACCCCCACCCCGGACCCGACGACCACTCCCGACCCGACCACCACCCCGGACCCGACGACGACTCCCGACCCGACCACCACCCCCGACCCGGGCCCCGATCCCGGGGGGCCGAACTACGCCACCAATCCCGGCGGGCGCGTCGGGCAGGCGGCGGCCGTGACGGTGGACGGCAAGGCTTCCGAGTGGACCAAGGACATGATCGTCGCCCAGGGGGTCGCCAACGACGACCCGCGCATCTTCCGCGGCAGTCACGAGGGACCGGTCTACGACCTGTACTCCCTCTCCGCGGCCTGGGACGACGCCAACCTGTACCTGATGTGGCAGTTCACCAACGTCACGGACGTGACCGACCCCGCGCAGGGCTACCCCACCAGTGACAACGGCAAGCCCTACCAGGGCGACATCCCCCAGTCCCTCGCGCTGGACGTCGACCCGGACCGGGGCGGCGAAGGTCTGCTCGGGGCCGGCCCCGCGGGCCCCTGGGACCTGCGCACCTCGTTCGCCCGCGGGGAGGTCGACCACATCGCCAACTTCTCCAGCAAGCCCGGAGTGGGCCAGCCCGCCCTCTTCAGCGTGAACGCGTCCGGCACCTTCGACTACGAACCGGCCAACGTCCAGAAGTTCGGACCCGCGGGCATCACGTACAAATACGCCGACGGCCTGAACTCGAGCGAGGTCACGGGAATCAAGGCCACCGGCAACGCCGGATACGTGCCCGCCGACCTGGCCGACGCGGACCGGTACGAAGACCTGCTCGCCGCCGGGCACAGCAAGGCACAGGACACCACCTACGAGATGAACATCCCGCTGGCGGCGCTGGGGATCGACCGGGCGACGCTTGAGAGCCGGGGGCTGGGCCTCATGCTCGTCTCCACCTTCGGCCAGTCGGCCATCGGCTCCCTGCCCCAGGACCCGACCGTGCTGGACACGGCCACGGAGCCGTACGGCCCGGACAGTTCCACCTCCCACGAGAAGGACGACTGGGACGTCTTCCGGGCACCCTTCGCCCGCGTAGGACACTAGGACGCCCCTGAGCGGAAGAGTGAAGTGCCTCCTGATCCGGAACGGCAGAGCTCGACCACGACTCCGCCGTTCCGGCGGGAGGCACGTCCCGCATGCCCACGCAGCAGCTTCCTGACGGAACGCCACAGGCACGGCGTTCGTAAAACTCGCTCGCCGACCGGGGACCCGCGGTGCTGGGATGGCACCATGACCGCACCACAGCCACCGCAGCACGAGATCCGCGCGCTCCACACCGCCACGACCGTCACCGTCTACCAGGCGTACTCCCCGGCCCTCGGTCTCCCCGCCGCCCGCGACGGCCGCTTCCCGCCGGCCTGGAAGCGTGACCGCATGACATGGATCAAGCCGAGCTTCCTGTGGATGATGTATCGCTGCGGCTGGGCGGCCAAGGAGGGCCAGGAGACGGTCCTGGCTGTCGAGATCACGCGTGAGGGCTTCGACTGGGCGCTGGCGAATGCCGAACTCTCACACTACGAGCGTGGTGTGCACCCCGACCTCGCCACCTGGAAGCGCGACCTCCGTCAGGCCCCGGCCCGCGTCCAGTGGGATCCCGAACGCGACCTGCACCTGAACCGGCTCCCGTACCGCTCGCTCCAGCTCGGCCTCGCGGGGGAGGCGGCGCGGCGGTACGCGGACGAGTGGACGGTGACGATCCGCGACGTCACCCCGCTCGCCCGGGAGATCCATGAACTGGCCCGATGCGGCCGGGACAACGAGGCGGCCCGGCTCCTGCCGGACGAACGGGTCTACCCAGCACCGGCGGCGACCCCGGGGACGGGCTGAATCGAACGCACCCGTACCGCCCGCGGAGTGCGGGATGCCGTCGATCAGTTCGCGCACCCTGGCACAGGAGTGAGGCGCCCGCCGGTCCAAAGTGCGTAGGTGGGCACCGGGAGGTTGGTCAGAATCGGACGAGTAGCCGAGCGCCACTCGTCACCCCCGAGAGATGCGCTCCATCCACCGCGGGAGAAGCGGCATACGCCATCAGGCGTGATGTGAACTAGTGCGCCGCGCAGGGGCAACGAGCCCTCGGCGTTGAGGCGGTTGCGGATACGTTCCACGGCGGTCCACAGCTTCCGCGGCCCGCTCTGGTGCACTTCCGGCGGGTCGGTCCACTCGGCGG
This sequence comes from Streptomyces sp. NPDC002809, assembly GCF_040295435.1. Classification (NCBI taxonomy): domain Bacteria; kingdom Bacillati; phylum Actinomycetota; class Actinomycetes; order Kitasatosporales; family Streptomycetaceae; genus Streptomyces; species Streptomyces sp. NPDC002809. The sequence continues at coordinate 80,864 of NZ_JBEOVJ010000029.1, read as the reverse complement.
ATGCGCGGGCCCATGACCCGTCGGGATGGACGAGGCAGGCGGTCCGAGTCCGGTCGTCGAGTTCTTCGCAGGTGAGTTCCACGCCGGGCGCGGTGAGTTCCAGCATGGACCGCAGTTCGCAGGAGTTCGCTACGTCCACCACGGGATAGCGGCCCGTGCTGACTTCTTCCCCGTCCGTGTTCCGCGCGGTGGTGAACGGTTCGGTGAGTTCGGGCGGGTAGTCGTCCCCGGAGCGAGTGACCACGAAACCGGCCATGTCATGTTCCAGTCGGCCGACCACGTCACCGTTGGCGTGCTTCCAGCCGGTGACGATCAGACCGGGCACCTCGGCCAGCGCTCCAGCAAGCCGGCGAACTCCCCTTCCCCGGCCTGGGACGATCACGAAGTTGGTCAAGGGCAGCCGGGATCGGTGATGATACGCAGGTACGGTCTTTCAGCCGGATCACGGGGCGTCGAGAACTCCATGATCTTGGAAGCCGTGCCTGTTCTCGTCTCGCACCCTCATCATCCGGTCGCCAGAACGGTACGAGTCGGACGTCACACAACGACGCCGAAGCCTTGGAGCGCGTGGATGCTGGGTACAGAGGCCGTCATGACTGGCGTGGCGTCCGGCACGAGTCCGGCGCGTAGGAAGGAACCATGAAGCCGTACCTCGTGACATCTGTCGTTCTGCTGGCCTTGCTCATTGCTGCCTCCGGCGTGGCGGCGATTACCCGTGGCTGGGTGCTCCCCACGAACCGGAAGCCCATCCGCAGTATCCGCCTCTACGGCTGGGGCCAGTTGGTGGTTTCGTTCGGCCTGTGCTGGGAGGCTGTCTTCGCGCTGGTGATCACTGACATCGGTGCCCGGCAGTGGGGGACTCTGGCTGGTAGCGCGCTGCTACTGGCTGGCCTCTTTTTGATGATGCTGAGCTGGCGCAAGCGCGATAATCGGCAGAGCATCGGCCAGCTATAGAAGGCTGGTGAAGATCTTGGGTTCTGGCCCTGCCCCGTGAGCGGCAGGGCCATTCTGCTGCTCCAGCGGCAGTTGAGCTGAGTGCGGCGCGGGAGTCGGAGTCTCGGAGGTGTGACAGCCGGTGCCCGACCCACGCACGGCCTCCGCCGATGATCTGAATCGTGCGGATACCCAACGCGGCGGCATCGAAGATGACCGTGCGCCAGTCGTCGAGGGACATGGCCCCGTGGGCTGCCTGTGGGCCGGACTTCGACAGGCAGTGAGTGCGAGCCAGTTGGCACTTCCCCATGATCTCCAGTTTCAGTGACTGGAGGCCGTCAACCACCTCACGGGTAGGTCGTTCGACGAATGTGGTCATGCTGCATTCCTCTCTCTGGTGAGTGGTGCACTGCACTCACCGACCCGCGTGACGAAGCCAAGCGGGAAGTTCTTGGTGGTGCCCCTGCCCGCCGTAGCGTCTACGGGGCAGGCAGGGCCACGGGTTGAACTCGGCGACCAGGCGCCTGATTCAGTGCGGGCGCTTCTCGCCGCGCCGCTGGTAGGCAACATGTCGGGCCAGGGCATCGAGCTGTCGACAGTGGTACTCGGTGCCCGGTGAGAGCCGTTGCAGTTGTGCTTCCCAGGGTTGGCCGCCCGGCCTCACGACGACGGCATGGGCGCCGAGGGCTCGGATCACCATGCAAGGCAGTTCCTTGACCCGGTCGAACACCACCTGCCCTGCCTTCAACTGCCGCCAGCAGGTGAAGATATGGGAGGGCTGCGGCACTTCAGGCGCGCGGTTGCGATCCGGTTGCGCAGTCAGCACGGCGGTCGCGTTGGTTTCTCGGCCGTTCACCCCGACCTCCCGAAGCGCCGCCGGTCGTTCTCGTCGCGGACGCGAGCCCGAAGGTCCTGAAGTACTGGGCTGTCGGCCCCTGCGCGCAGCGGGCTGACTTGCTGGCCGTGCAGAGCGGCTCTCATGACCAAGGCTGGTTGCGGCCGTATCACTCGGAGTTGCCTGAGGAATACACTGCCTACATCGGCTTTGAGGCCGAGGCTCGCACGGTGCGTAACTACGAATCGCTGTTCGTTCCGGGGCTCGCGCAGACGGAGCGCTACGCACGCGCCGTGATCAAGGGCGTACTACCCACTGCCAGTCAGATAGAAGTAGATCAGCGCGTACAGGCGAGGATTGAGCGACAGGCGGTGCTCGCCAAGGTCAGCCCTCTCCAGCTGTGGGCGATCATGGATGAGGCGGCCGTGCGCCGGCTGGTCGGTGGGCGTGAAGTGATGCGTGAGCAGACCCAGCACCTGCTTCAACTCGCGGACGAGCCGCATGTCACTTTGCAGCTGATCCCGTTCGGGACGGGGGCTCATGCCGGTATGACGGGGAGCTTCGTGCACATGGACTTTCCGGACGCGCAAGATCCAGAATTGGTCTACGTGGATACCCCGGCAGGGGACCTGTTCCTGGAGTCGGAGACGGAGATCCGGCGGTACAAGTCGATGTTTGAGCACCTGCAAGCCGTAGCGCTCGGCCCGGGTGAAAGTGCTGATCTGCTGGCCAGTGTTTGCCGATCGGGATGAGTGAGAGAAGGTGCTTGGAGTGCAGTACGACCCCACCGAGCTGGTGTGGCGGACGAGTAGCTACAGCAGTGGTAACGGTCAGTGCGTCGAGGTTGCCGACGCCCAGGGCGCGGTGCCCGTGCGGGACAGCAAGGCTGTAGGTGGCCCGGTCCTGATCTTTGGCGTCGACACATGGGCGGCCTTCGTGGCTGGCGTAAGTGGAGGCGGCAACCGGACCGCAGTTTGAACCTGATGAGTGGCCCCGGTGTGAAACGTGCTCCGGGCCGCTGGTCTCCTGGAGTGCCTTAAAGGCTATGAACACGGCTTGACATGGATCAAGCCGAGCTTCCTGTGGATGATGTACCGCTGCGGCTGGGCGGCCAAGGAGGGCCAGGAGACGGTCCTGGCCGTCGAGATCAGCCGGGAGGGTTTCGACTGGGCGCTGTCCCACGCCGAACTCTCGCACTACGAGCGCGGCGTGCGCCCCGACCGCGCCACTTGGCAGCGCATCCTCCGCCGCGCCCCGGCGCGTGTCCAGTGGGATCCCGAGCGCGACCTGCACCTGAACCGGCTCCCGTACCGCTCCCTCCAGCTCGGCCTCGCGGGGGAGGCGTCGCGGCGGTACGCGGACGAGTGGACGGTGTCGATCCGGGACGTCACCCCGCTCGCCCGGGAGATCCACGAACTGGCGGGAGCGGGCCGGGCGGATGAGGCGGCCCGGCTCCTGCCGGACGAACGGCCCTACCCGGCACCGGCGGTGACCCCGGGAGACAGGATGAATCGAGCACCCGGGAATCGGGACGAATTGCGCACCTGACCGATCGGCCCGGCTCGGTAGCATGCGAAGCATGGCCATCAAACTTGAGAACGTCGCCATCGCCGTGCGTGACCTCGAAGCAACGATCTCCTTCTTCACCGACCTCGGCCTCACGGTCGTCGGCCGTGACACGGTCAGTGGTGAATGGACCGACACCGCCGTCGGCCTCGACGGCAATCACGCCAGGATCGCGATGCTCCAGACGCCGGATGGTCACGGTCGGCTTGAGCTCTTCGAGTACATCCATCCCGAAGCGATCGAGACGGAGCCCACCCTCCCCAACGAGATCGGCATGCATCGCGTCGCCTTCTCGGTCGACGACATCGACGAAGCCCTGGAGACAGCCGCGAAGCACGGATGCCTTCCGCTTCGCGGTGTGGCGACCTACGAGGACGTCTACAAGCTCACGTACCTCCGCGGTCCCAGTGGCATTCTGGTGATGCTCGCGCAGGAGCTGAAGAAGAACTGACGGCTGACCGGGGCAGCCGGTCCGGCGTCATATCGAGGCGGGCCTTCCGACTGGTGGGGGAGCGGGATGATTTCCGAGCCGGAGATGGCCGGGGAGTTCGGCGCGTCCGCCGGGCGTGAAGTGCTGGAGCATTCCGGCCCGCAGCCGGAAGGAGACCGCCCGCCGCGGCCTCCGAGGCCGGGAGCCCGGTGGCTGTGGGCGCTAGGCGGGGCTGTGGTGGCGTCGGCCGTGTGGGGGACGGTGCTGTTCATGGACGGACCGCGTGACGGGGCGCCCGACCTGCACGGGTACCGGTTGGGTCAGGACCCCTGCGCGGCCGTGCGGCTGAAGTCGATCGGCGCGGCGATAGCGCCGAGAGATCCCGAGAGCCGGTTCGAAGCGGGGCCGCTGCGGCATGACGCCCTCGACCGGGCCCAGTGCTACATCCCCCTCCTCGTGGGGAACGGAAAGCGGCGGCCGGACGAGGGCTGGTTCGTCGACTACACCGTCACGGTCGGGGTCGCCCTGCACAAGAAGACCGACCCGCGCGCCGAGTTCGAGGCGGAGCGGACCGCGACCGATCTCGGTGTCGACCCGGAGACCGAGGTGGAGGAGGTGCAGGAGCTCGGCGACAAGGCGTACCTGCTCTCCTCGCCGAGCGGGGAACAGGAGCTGCGGGTACTGGAGGGCGGGGCGGTCCTCTCCCTGGGTATCGCGGCCTCCCTCAATTGGGAGGGTGACAAGGGGCCGGCGCCCGGCGACGGCGAGGAACTGCCGGATCTGGCCCCCCACAAGGCCGCCATGATCAGCGACATGCGTGACCTCATGTCGGCCCTCAAGAGCTGAAGCCCCGCTCACTCCATCGCGCCGGCCCCCCGCGTCGGCGTCGCGAAGCGCCCGTCGTCCGCAGCCCCCGCCGAGCGGTAGAGGTGCTGGGCGGCTTGCAGCTCGGCGACGGTCGTGGCGTGCCGGATTTCCACCGGGTTGTCCATGGAGGGCCTTTCGGAGTCCGGGCCGGGCCGCGTCGGGGCATACCGCGAGTGGAGTACGCGGGGAGGGCACCGTACGCCTTGAGGAGGCCGGACACTTCCCCCTGGTGGCAGCGTCGGCGCGGCGGACGCCCGCTTAGGCTCGACACATGGAGACCCCTATTGCGCGTACGTCCAGGTGGCGGCGGCTACTGCCCCGCAGTCGCGGCCGGTGGGCGGCGGGCGTCGCCGCGCTCGTCGTGCTGGCCGGGGCGGGCACCTGGACCGCCGTGGCCGACGACAGCGCGCCGGCGGTGCACCGGCAGGACCGGATGATGCGCGTCGACGGGGTGTCCGTCGACACCTCGTACTTCACCACCGGCGGCACACAGCGCCGGCCCGCCGTGCTCATCGGCCACGGCTTCGGCGGCAGCAAGGCCGAAACGCAGGCGCAGGCAGAGGAGTTGGCCGCCGACGGGTATGCCGTCATGACGTGGTCCGCGCGCGGCTTCGGGAAGTCCGGGGGAGAGATCGGGCTCAACGCACCCGACCGCGAGGTCAAGGACGTCTCCCGGCTGATCGACTGGCTCGCCGGCCGGCCCGAGGTGCAGCTCGACGGCAAGGGTGACCCCCGCGTCGGCATCACCGGCGCCTCCTACGGCGGAGCCGTCTCGCTCCTCGCCGCCGGGTACGACCGGCGCGTCGACGCCATCGCCCCGGAGATCACCTACTGGAACCTCGCCGACTCGCTCTTTCCCGACGGGGTTTTCAAGAAGCTCTGGGCAGGAATCTTCGTCACCACCGGTGGCGGCTGCGGGAACTTCGAGAAGCAGCTCTGCTCGATGTACGAACGGGTCGCCGTCAGCGGGAAGCCGGACGCCGCCGCCCGCGCCCTGCTCACCGAACGGTCCCCGAGCGCCGTCGCCGACCGCATCAAGGTCCCCGCGCTCATCGTGCAGGGCCAGACCGACTCCCTCTTCCCGCTCGGCCAGGCCGACGCCATGGCCAAGGCCATCAAGGCCAACGGAGCACCCGTCGCCGTCGACTGGATCGCCGGCGGGCACGACGGCGGAGACATGGAGACCGGCCGGGTGCAGAAGCGGGTCGGCGCCTGGTTCGACCGCTATCTGAAGGACGACAAGGGTGCCGACACCGGACCCGCCTTCCGCGTCACCCGGACCGGCGGCATCGACTCCACCGACGGGGCAGCCCTCACCCGCGGCGCGAGCAGTGACACCTACCCCGGGCTGAACAGCGGCGGCGAGAACGTGGAACTGAGGGGCGGCACGCAGAAGTTCGGCAACCCGGCCGGAGCCGGTCCGCCCGCCATCTCCGCCGTCCCCGGAGTCGGCGGCGGCCTCGCCCAGCTGTCCACGCTCGGCGTCGGGCTCTCCGTCGACTTCCCCGGGCAGCACGCCACGTTCGAGTCCGCCCCGCTCACCGCCTCGCGCCGCATCACCGGCTCACCGACCGTCCGTGTCAACGTGAAGGCGGGGCAGGGCGACGCGGTGCTGTTCGCCAAGGTGTACGACGTGTCGCCGGACGGGAAGCAGCAGGTGCTCCCCTCCCAGCTCGTCGCCCCCTACCGGATCACCCCCGAGCAGCAGGGCAAGCCGCTCGGCCTGACGCTGCCCGCCGTCGACCACGAACTCGACTCCGGGCACCGGCTCCGGCTCGTGCTGGCCGCCACCGACCTCGGCTACGCGTCCCCGGCCGAGCCGACCACGTACACCGTCTCCCTCGACGGCCCGCTCACCCTGCCCACCGCACCGGGACTGACGACCGGGTCCGCCGCACTGCCCTGGTGGACCTGGGGGCTGCCGGCCGCCGCCGTCGTGATCGCCGGGGCCCTCCTGCTCACCGCCCGGCGCCGTACCGCCACCCCCGCCCCCGACCCCGCACTCGCCGACGTACCGCTGCAGATCACCGGCCTGTCGAAGAAGTACGCGAAGTCCGCCGACCGGTACGCGGTCAAGGAGCTGTCGTTCCGCGTCGAGAAGGGGCAGGTGCTCGGGCTCCTCGGGCCGAACGGCGCGGGCAAGACCACCACCCTGCGCATGCTCATGGGCCTCATCACGCCCGACGACGGCGAGATCCGTGTCTTCGGACGGGCCATCCGGCCCGGTGCGCCCGTACTGTCCCGCGTCGGATCCTTCGTCGAAGGCGCCGGCTTCCTGCCGCACCTGTCAGGCCGCGCCAACCTGGAGCTGTACTGGCAGGCCACCGGGCGGCCCGCCGTGGACTCGCACATGGAGGAGGCCCTGGAGATCGCCGGGCTCGGCGACGCGCTGGCCAGGGCCGTCCGTACGTACTCGCAGGGCATGCGGCAACGCCTCGCCATCGCCCAGGCCATGCTCGGCATGCCGGACCTCCTCATCCTGGACGAGCCGACCAACGGACTCGACCCGCCCCAGATCCGCGAGATGCGGGACGTGATGATCCGGTACGCGGCCGGCGGCCGTACCGTCATCGTCTCCAGCCACCTCCTGTCCGAGGTCGAGCAGTCCTGCACCCACCTGGTGGTCATGGACCGCGGCCGGCTCGTCCAGGCCGGGCCCGTCGCCGAGATCACCGGCTCCGGCGACATGGTGCTGGTCACCTCCGCGGAGGAGATCACCGAACCGCTCGTCGAGAAGATCGCCGCGCTCGCGGGGATCGGCTCCGCCGTCCGTACGGACGACGCGCACGGGCTGCTCGTCCGGCTCGACGGCGCCACCTCGCCACAGCTGGTCACCGAACTGGTGCGCCTGGACGTGCCGTTGACCGGTGTCGGACCGCACCGCCGCCTGGAGGACGCGTTCCTCACCCTGATCTCCGGAGGCTCCGCATGAGTACCGCAGCGAGTACCGCAGCCGAAGTCACCGAAGCGCCCGAGGCGCCCGGATACCGCGCCCGGCACACCCTTCCGCTGCGCGTCGAGGCCGTACGCCAGCTCCGCAGGCGGCGCACCCTGCTCATGGGCGGGGTGCTGGTCGCGCTGCCGTTCATCCTGATCATCGCGTTCGCGATCGGCGGCACCCCGGACGGCGGACCCGGGGGCGGCGACCGGCTCACCCTGATGGACACGGCGACCGCGTCCGCCGCGAACTTCGCGGCGACCTGCCTGTTCGTCTCGGCCGGATTCCTGCTGGTGGTCCCGGTCGCGCTGTTCTGCGGTGACACCGTGGCCTCGGAGGCCGGCTGGTCCTCGCTGCGCTATCTGCTGGCGGCGCCGGTGCCCCGGGCCAGGCTGCTGTGGAGCAAGCTCGTCGTGGCGCTCGGCTTCAGCCTCGCCGCGATGGTGCTGCTGCCGCTCGTCGCACTGGCCGCGGGAGCCGCCGCGTACGGCTGGGGGCCGCTCGAACTGCCCACCGGCGGTGCGCTCGCGACCGGGGACACCGTGCCCAGGATCGCGCTCGTCGTCGCCTTCATCTTCGTCTCGCAACTCGTCACCGCGGGACTGGCGTTCTGGCTGTCGACGAAGACGGACGCCCCGCTCGGCGCGGTCGGCGGCGCGGTCGGACTGACGATCGTGGGCAACGTGCTGGACGCGGTCACCGCGCTCGGCTCCTGGCGCGACTTCCTGCCCGCCCACTGGCAGTTCGCGTGGGCCGACGCGCTCCAGCCCGACCTGGAGTGGGCCGGCATGGCGAAGGGCGCGGCCATCTCCGTGACGTATGCCCTGATCCTGTTCGCCTTCGCCTTCCGGGGGTTCAGCCGTAAGGACATCGTGTCCTGACCTTGACATTCCGCCGGATCGCCGTCCGCCGTTGCCGCATCGAGATGGTTCCGCAACTTCTTCGACGGCTCCGGCACCCCCGCTCGCACGTCACATTCGCAAGTGGTGACACGACGACACTGGGGGCCGAAAGATGGAACGCCGGACACGGATGTACCGAGGCGCGGTGGGTCTGCTCCTCGCGGGGGGCGTACTGCTCACGGGCTGCTCGGGCGGGACGACCCACGACACGAGTACGGCGGACAGCGGCAAACGGGCGCCGGTGCCCGCACCTGCCGCCACCGGCGGGGCGGCCGAGGACGCGGCGAAGCCGGCGGACGGCGCGGAGAAGTCGGACGAGCTGAGGGAGGCCGCCCCGCCCGACTACCTCTCCACCTTCGCGCTGGACGTGGACACCGCCTCGTACGGCTACGCGCGCCGCACCCTCGCCGACGGCAGGCTGCCGGGCCCGGAGACCGTACGGCCCGAGGAGTTCGTCAACAGCTTCCGGCAGGGCTACCACCGCCCCGAAGGCAACGGCTTCACGGTCTCCATGGACGGGGCGCGGGCGGGCGGTGAGGACGGCGACTGGTCGCTGGTACGGGTCGGCCTGGCCACCAGGGCCGCTCCCAGCAGCGCCGAACGGCCGCCCGCCGCCCTCACCTTCGTCGTCGACATCTCCGGCTCGATGGCCTCGCCCGACCGCCTCGGCCTGGTGAAGACGTCACTCGGCACCCTCACCGACGAGCTCCGCGACGACGACTCGGTCTCCCTGGTCACCTTCAGCGACGAGGCGAGGACCGTACTGCCGATGACCCGGCTGCGGGACCACCGGGGGAAGATCCACGACGCCGTCGACTCCATGGAATCCGCCGACTCCACCAACGTGGCGGCAGGCGTCCGGCGCGGCTACGAGGAAGCCGTCGACGGCCACCGCAAGGGCGCCAGCAACCGCGTCGTCCTGCTCTCCGACGCCCTCGCCAACACCGGCGAGACGGACGCCGACGCGATCCTCGAACGGATCGGCTCGGCCCGCAGCGAGTACGGCATCACCCTCTTCGGAGTCGGGGTCGGCAGCGACTACGGCGACGCCCTGATGGAACGGCTCACCAACAAGGGCGACGGCCACACCACCTACATCGCCGACGAGGAGCAGGCCCGCAAGGTCTTCGTCGACCAGTTGCCCGCACACATCGAACTGACGGCGCGCGACGCGAAGGCGCAGGTCGCCTTCGATCCGAAGACCGTGGAGAAGTTCAAACTGATCGGGTACGAGGACCGCAAGGTCGCCGACGACGACTTCCGCGACGACCGTGTGGACGGCGGCGAGGTCGGACCCGGCCACACGGTGACGGCGCTCTACGCCGTACGCCTGCGGGACGGGGCCTCGGGCCACGTCGCCACCGCGACCGTGCGCTGGCTGGACCCCAGGACCCGGGCGGCGCGGGAGCGGACAGGATCGGTCGGGACCGGCGCGATCGACGGAAGGCTGTGGGGCGGCAGCAGTGCCAGGCTCCAAGTGACGGCCGTGGCAGCCTACTTCGCCGACAACCTGCGTGGCGGGGCGCTCCCCGGTGCGCCCTCGCTCGCTGCACTCGCCTCCAGGGCGAAGGAGCTGGCCGCCGTCACGGAGGACGACTCGGTGGAGAAGCTGGCCGCGGCCATCGGCCGGGCGGTCCTGCTCAAGGGCGGCCACAAGGACACCGGAACGCGGGCGGAAGAGGGCGAGATGGACTGACGGCCCTGGCCGCCGCACTGAGGGAGAAGCTCGCACATCCTTGCGGAACTGGGCTGTGCGAGCCGCTCCGTCGAGCCATGATGGGTGCGTGGCCTCCCTGTTCCTGACCCTTGCCGTGATCACGACCGGCCTCTACGCCGGCTTCATGCTGACCTTCCTCCTCGCGGTGATGCCCGGTCTGGCCGCGCTGCCGGACGAGCGGTTCACGGCGGCGATGCGCCGGTTCAACGAAAAGGTCCCCGGGCCCGCCTTCCTCCTGCTCTTCCTCGGCGTGATCGCGTTTCCGGCCGTCGGGGTGTTCACGGAGCTCGGCGAGAAGCGGTGGCCTCTGGTGGTCGTGGGGCTGGCCTGCGCCGTCGTGTCCCACCTGGTCACGATCGGCGGCAACATTCCGCTGAACAAGGCGCTCGCCGCGGCCGAGGGCGGCGACGACAGCGCGGCCCGCTCGGCGTTCGAGGCCCTCTGGAACGGCTTCCACCGCTTCCGGACCGCCCTCTCGCTCGCCGCCTTCGTCCTGCTGGCCGCCGCCGCGCACTGAGCCCTTCGGGCCTGCAACCTCTCCCCGGGCCGCGCTGCTGGACACCTGGCGCACGCCGGGTGATCCGGCGATTACCATTCCGCTGAATTAGTCACTGCGCAGGGGACATCGACTGCGATCACTGCCTGTGGGGGGCGGCATGACTATGCGGTTCGGTCTGCTCGGACCGGTACTCCTCCATGACGGCGCACGCGCCGCCGGAGTGAGCAGTCCCAAGGGCCGAGTGCTGCTCGCCGCCCTGCTGCTCCAGGCCAATCGGCCGGTCGCTCTGGAACACCTCAGGAACGCACTCTGGGGCGAGCACCCGCCGGCAGGCGCCCAAGCGGCCCTGCCCAATCACGTGACCCGGCTGCGGCGGCTCCTCGCTCTGGCCGATGGCGGAGCGTCGAGGCTCCGGGCGGTTCCGCCGGGTTACCTGCTGGAGGTCCACAACGGCGAACTCGACCTCGATGTCTTCGAGGAGCGACGGACCCTGGCCCGCCGCGCCCACGCGGACGCCGACTGGACCGGGGCCGCACGGGCCACCGCGGCCGCACTCGAACTGTGGCGCGGGAATCCGCTGGCCGACCTTCCGGACTTCGCCGAGGCCCACGCCCAACTACCGCTGATCCGCAGGCTCGTGGAGGCCCGGCTGGAGGTGCTGGAGTGGCGCTTCGACGCCGCGCTCGGCCTGGACAGCCATCACGAGGTGATGGCCGAACTCGCCTCGGTGGCCGATGAGCATCCGTTGCGCGAGGTGTTCCACCGCCAGCTCATGCTCGCCCTGCACCGAACCGACCGTCAGGCCGAGGCACTTGAGGTGTTCCGGCGGCTGCGCCTGACCCTGGCCGATGAGCTGGGTGTCGCACCCGGCCCCGCCGTGCAGGAGGCGTACCAGGAGATCCTGACCCGGCCCCCGGGCCGGCCGTCCCCGGACGGCGAAGACCCGGCCGGACCCGCGCCGGGCGCACCCGACGGGGGCCCGCCGCCGCCCGGGGCGCCGGAGGCCGAGCCCGCTCGCGCGACGCACACCGGCCCGGTCCCGGAACAGCCGGCCTTCACCAGCCAGCTCCCCATGGACGTACGCCACTTCGTCGGGCGTTCCGCCGAACTGGAGAGCCTGGTCACCTTGCTGACCCCGGACCCGTCGGACGGCACGCCCGCCACCACCGCTCCCGTCGTCGTCACCGGCATGGGCGGGATCGGCAAGACCGCACTCGCCGTCCATGCCGCACACCGGCTGCGGCACCATTTCCCCGACGGGATCCTCTACGCCGACCTGCGCGGCTTCGGGGCGGGCGAGGCACGCAGCGCCGGGGACCTGCTGGCCCGCTTCCTCTCGGACCTCGGCGCGGTCCACGGGCCGCTGCCGGAGGAGACCGAGGACCGGGCCGCGATGTTCCGGGCCGCCCTGGCCGAGCGCCGGGTCCTGCTGGTGCTGGACAACGCCCGGGACGCCCGTCAGGTCGCCCCGCTGCTGCCGGGCAGCGGGGCGAGTGCCGCGATCGTGACCAGCCGGCAGACCCTTGCCCCGCTGCCGGGAGCCGACCTGCTGCCCCTGAAGCCGCTCGGTCCCGCCGAGCAGCGGGATCTGCTGGCCGAACTGTGCGGTGCCTCCCGGCTGCGGCACGAGCCGGCCGCTGCCGCCGACATCCTGACGGCCTGCGGCGGGCTGCCGCTCGCCCTGCGCATCGCCGGGGCTCGGCTGGCGGCCCGGCCGTCCTGGCCGCTGACCGCGCTGGCGGAGCGGCTGAGAGGCCCGAGCGGCCGGCTCAGGACCCTCTCCGTCGGCGGTGCGGCGGTGCGTACGACCCTGGGCATGAGCTACGTCGCGCTCCGCGACAGCGAGCTGCCCATCGAGCGGGCCGCGGCACGGGCGTTCCGGCTTCTGGGCCTGTGGCCGTGCCATGTCCTCTCCCTGGAGTGTGCCGCCGCCCTCCTGGGACTTGCCGTGGACGACGCGGAGGACGCCATCGAGGTGCTGGTCGACGCTCATCTGCTGGAGAGCCCGCAGCCTGGCAGGTACACCTTCCACGACCTGCTCGGCGAGTACGCGCAGGAGTGCGTCGCGGCCGAGGAGACCCCTCTGGACCGGCACGGCGCACGGTCCCGGCTGCTGGTCTGGTACGCGGCAGCGGCGGCGGAATCCTGCCGGACCGTCTCCTTCACGAGTCAGGCGCCGCCTCCGTTGGACGAGCCGGCCGCGGCACCGATGCCTGTCTTCGCCGACGCCGAGTCCGCCCTGCACTGGTGCATACAGGAACTGCCGGCGATCACGGAGGCGATCGGCCTTGCGGGCGAGCTCCGCCGCTCCGACGTCGCCTGGCGTCTCGCGGTGGAGATGTTCGGATACGCGGAGACGTACTGGTGGACCGGTGAATGGGACGCCCTCCTGGACGAGGCCATGACCATCGCGCTTCGTGCGGACGACACCTTCGGACAGGCGTGGCTGCACCGGCGGATCGGGGTGGCCCACGGCATGGCCTACCGCAACGAGGCCGCGCTGGAGAGCCTCCTGGAGGCGCTGGCACTGTACGAAGCGATGGGCGACGTGGCGGCGCTGGCGTCGATCACGGGCAACATCTCCATGTGCTACACGCAGATGAACAGGCCCCCTGAGGCGCTGCGGTACGCCCGCCGGTCCCAGGAGCTGTTCGGGCGGGCCGGGAACACGGCGAGCACGGTGATCGCCCTGACCAGGATGACGGACGCGCTGGCTCTCGGCGGCGAGTTCGAGGAGGCCGAGCGTCAGTTCCGCAGGCTGCTCGCTCTGCTGGAATCGGAGCACAGGCATCCGACTCAGATCGCCACCGCGCAGACCAACTTCGGCAGGACGCTCACCGCCCTGGGCCGCCGTGAGGAGGCGTTCGAGAAGCTGTACGAGGCGTTGGCCATCCGGCGCCGGCTCGACGACCAGGGTGGCGCCGTCGACTGCCTGGAAGCGGTGGCGGAGGCTCACTTCGCGTTCGGTGACCGGCAGCAGGCCCGCGCCCACTGGGAGCAGTCCCTGCTGATCAGCCGCACCCTGGGGCTGGCCCACGGGGTCGAGCAGGCCCGGCGGGGCCTCGCGATGCTGGCGGAAAAGGCATGACGGGCGGGACCGGCAGGGACCTTCGTCCGGCGCCGGAGCGATCCGCACGAAGGTCCCCTGGTCCCGCCCCGCCTGCTCAGCCGCCGATCCGCTGATTGATCAGCCGGGCGAACTCCGTGTGCCCGGCGGCCTTCGGATGGAAGCTGCCCGCGCCGGGCATCTCCTTGTCCGAGCCCGAGCTCCCCGACTGCGACCAGGTGATCGCGGCGTTGGTCCACTCCATGGCGCTCGGCTCACACGCCCAGTGGCCCGTCCAGTCCGGATCCACCAGGGAGATGTCGGCGCCCTCCGCGTGCACCGTGTCGACGGCCCCCTGGATGGCCGTGGTGAGCTTCGTGGCCAGGCCGTTCATGAACCGCTGGTTGCCCGTGCCGATCGTGGCGCACGATCCGACCGGGTCGGGGTTGAACAGCTGCGGATAGCCGATCACGACGATCCGGGCGTTCGGGGCCCTGTCGTGGACGGCCCGGTAGACGGCCGCCAGATGGCCCGGCAGCATCTCGCTGATGACCTTGGGCTCGTACACCGTCAGGTCCTCGGGGTCCACCGAGCCGTTGAGACGGGTGAGCCTGTATCCGCTGCTCTCGCAGTCGTACACGGTCACCACGCAGCCCCGGAGGATGTCGGTGAAGCGTGAGTCGTTGCCGCCGATCGAGAGCGTGACGAGCGAGGTGTCCTCGTCCAGCCAGCCCTGGTCGACCTGCGGAATCTCACCGAAGTGGTGGTCCACCGAACCCCAGTCGGTGTGCCTGGCCACGTCGTCCGCGGTCGGCGGGGTGTCGGCAGCCTCCTTCGCGATGCTTGTGGTGATGGCGCCGGAGCAGGCGATGAAGGCGAAGTTCGCCGTCCCCGCCCCGTCCTTCGCCTCCTGCTCGATCGTCCGCGAGTGCCCCGGCTGCCTGATGAGCCGTGGGTAGGCACCCTTGGCCGAACGGTGGCAGGCGTCCTTCGCCCCGCCGTTCTTCCAGTCGCTGTTGGCGTCGTACGACTCCACGCCCTCACCCGCGGAGTACGAGTCGCCGAGTGCCACGTACGAGGCCTCCGGCTCGGTGGTGGGGATGAACTGGACGGCGTCGTAGGCGATGTCCTCGTACTGCCCGTCCAGGGTCAGATTGCTCAGGCTGACGGCTGCGTCCCCGTCGAGGGGGAAGGCGCCCAGGTCGACCCAGGTGTTGGCCTTCCAGGCCTGCCCGACGACCCGGTGGCGGGTCTTGCCGTTGCCCAGATCGATGACGTAGTCGGCCTGTCTGTTCCACGCCCCGTGGTCCGGGACGTGCACCTTGATCCTGGTCCAGCCGTGGATCGCCGCGGACGGACGCCACGTGCCGGTGACACCGAACTCCGGGTCCGTGCTGCCGTGCGCGAACCAGAAGTGGCCGCCGAATCCGCCCCCGATCTGATGGAAGTCGACCTTCGAGCGATAGGTGCCCAGGGAATCCGGGGTGAAGTTCAGCGAGAAGGTGCCCCCTCGGGGTGGCTGCGGGCAGTTCGGCCGGGCCGACGGCACCCCGGCGAGGTCGTCGACCACCACGGTTCCCGGCGCCAGTGCGCCGTAGTCGCAGGCCGGGGCGTAGGCGGTGCCGTCCGCCTCCTCCGCGTAGGTGTCGTTGAACCGCATGAGTTCGTTGCCGCACGTGAGGCTGCAGTCGGTCTTCCACGTCACCGGCTGGTTCCACCAGCACTTGAAGTCCCAGACGTTGTTCACGTCCTGGTGCCGGCAGGGACCGTACTCGTCGTTGGTGCCCCGGTCGTCCGGGATACGCATCGGGTCGCACCAGTTGGCCTCGGTGCAGAACGCGGCCACGGGAGGCTTCACGGTCCTGCGGTTCTCCACGGCGCTGCCCGCGTCGCTCCACCACGCGGCCCGGAACGCGGGCACCATGGTGCTGGGTGACTCCAGCAGCGTGGGCGGTTTCGCGGCGAAGCCGAGCACCTTCTCCTGATACGGCCAGTCCTGCGGGTGCGCCGCGTCCGCCGCGGTGAGATCCATGAACGAGGGCCTGTCGCTGGGGTAGTTGGGATTGGCCGGATTGTTGGCCCAGCCGACCCCCCACGGCTCGCAGCAGCCCGTGTTCCCGTGGAAGCCCGAGTTGTAGGCCCAGATGGCGAAGAACCAGTTCTCCGGCTTCGCTGCGTCCCCGTTGTTCACCTTCAGCCCGGCCCGGGTGGTCTCGTTCCACTTCTCCTGCAGATTTCGCAGCCCTGCCGAGATGTTGGCCGTGTAGTCCAGGGCAACGGCCCGCTGGGTGTTGTACGGGAGCAGCGTCTCGCCCGGCTTGGCGTGCCCGGCCAGGCGCATACCGTCGGTCAGCTGGGTGACCCCGTATCCGCAGTCGGCCTCGTCCCAGTGGATGTCCCAGTCGTCCCGGTCCTCCCGGTTGTAGAGCCGTCGGCCGTAGTAGTTCCCGATCAGCGGGTTCGCCGTGACACCGGGGACCGCGACCTGGGACGCCTGCCACATGTTGGACTCCTGGGCCGTGATGCCCAGCATGACCTGGGCGGGCACCCGACCGCCGCCCTCCAGCGCGAGCGGCGGGAAGAGCGTCTGCGGCTGATAGGCGGGCATGGACTGGTTCTTCCAGTTCGCCGGCCGCGAGACGTGCTTGTCGAGATTGCCCATGACGGCCTGGTCCACCGCCCACTCCACCTGGCGCGGCTTGGGCTGCAGCGCCTGACTGCCCGGGTCGTTGCGCGGGACGGAACAGAAGCGTTCGTCCTCGGCCGGCTGCTGCGGTGATCCGGCCTCCGCCTCGGCGGCGGCCGCCCCGGCGCGGGCACCGGCCGTCGCAGCGGAGGACGCCGGGTCCGCGGGCCCGGCTCCCAGGGCGGGTGACACGGTGCGGCCCGCGGCCTCGTCGTCCGCCGGGACGGCACCCGGATCGACGGCGAAGGGAACCTTCTGCCCGGTCCCGCGCACCAGCAGGTCGATCTCGACGGACCGCCCGCCGTTCCCGTCGGGCGGGAGCGCGTGGGCGTCCTTGTCGTCCGCCGGGGCGGACCGGGTCACCACGCTCTCGGCGAGGGTGGACACCTCGGAGTCCTTGGGAACACCCGTCAGTTGACGGACCCCGGAGCCCCGCAGAGCATCCGTCGCCTTCGCGCTGCCGGTCAGGTAGGCCAGTCCCCGCGTCCCACGGACGAGCCCCAGCCCTCCCCACGGGCCACGAGCCAGCGTCTGCGGGGTCCGTGCACCCGGGGCGAGGCGCCGGGCCCTGGCCGAACCGTCCTCGGCACGGTCGACGAAGACCAGCGCGCCGTCCGCGTTCTGCGCCAGGTGCAGCGGTATCTGCCCGGTCCTGGCCAGGGTGCTCCTGGTGCCGTCGGCGCCCACCTTGATCACGCGCGCTCCGGAGGCGGCCGCGAAACCGCCGCCCTTGAGCGCGATGGCCGACGTCACCTGCCCGCGGACCGCGGTCCGCTTCCCCAGCCGCGCCTTCACGGTGTCCACCGCGACGAGCCGGGTGCTCCCCTTGTCCTCGGTCCCGCCCTGGGTGAGCGCCGCTGTCTCGCCCACCCCGCAGCCCGGGTTGTAGTACGCCAGCGAGGTCTGCAACGGGAGCTTGCGCACGGCACCCGTCTCCAGGTCCACGACAGCGGTGAAACCGCCGCGCTCGAAGAGTTCCGCACGGTTGGTGAAGGTGCGCGGTGCGTAGACCACCACCGCCCGCCGCCCCGAACCGGTCACGCACGCGTTGCCGATCCACGCGTCGGTGTCGAAACCCGGCTCGCTCAGCGTCGCCGCCGTACGCCAGCCGTACCCCGACGAGGCATCGGCGACCAGAACATGGAATCCGTCGGCGTCACCCGAAGTCGTCCACGCCCGGTCCCGGGAGGACTTCCATCCGGCACCCAGCCGGGCCGTGCGGTCCTTCGACGGTACGGCCGAACGGCCGCCGTCCTGTTGCGCGACGGGCCCCGGCGCCGCGGCGGCCGGGGCGCTCCGCCCGGTGCCGGGCGGTGCGGCGGCCGCCGTCCCGCTGAGCGCGGTGCCCAGCATCAGGACGGCGGCCGCGACCACCGGGGCCCGTCCGCCTCTCAGTACCAGGTGGTGCATGTGCGCCTCGCCCAGTCGCCGGACCTGTAGAGGCAGGCGCGGGAGACCCGGCCCACGTCGTAGTACATGGGGGACCGGGTGATCGAGTAGTTGGACGATTCGGGATCGGACACGGTCTTGCCGTCCGCACCAGGCTGCGTCTCGCCGAGGATCTCGCACACGGTGTAGTCGTTGTGGCAGCGCTCGATGTACATCGAGTGGTTGTACGGGTCGGAGCCGCTGGGGTAGCGGGTACGGGCCCAGACGTAGAAGTCCCCGTCGGTGGTGCCGCTGCGCATCTCGATGGAGTACCCGTTGGCGAATTCGCGCGCGGCCTGGCTACGGGGCCCGTACTGCCAGGTCTGGATGCTCGGATCGTGCCCGTCGCATCCGAAGCCGGAACAGGACGCGGCCCAGGCGGGCGCGGGGGCGCTGAGCAGGGTGCCGACGGCGGCGCAGAGAGTGGCGAGGACGACTCCCGCCCTGACCCGAAATGCTCTTCTTCGCTGCTGGTGCATGGTGGTCGGTCTCTCCTTGTCGAGGAAGGTGACTGCGGCAGGAACTGCGGGCCGGCTACCAGCGGTACAGGGCCCAGACCTGGTTTCCGTTGTCGTCGTCGGCGCTCTTGTGGTTCCACTGGACGACGTCGGTGCCGTTGTTCACGTCCGAGTACGGGATGTCCAGGACGAGCCAG
The DNA here is from genome assembly GCF_040295435.1 of Streptomyces sp. NPDC002809. Taxonomy (NCBI): domain Bacteria; kingdom Bacillati; phylum Actinomycetota; class Actinomycetes; order Kitasatosporales; family Streptomycetaceae; genus Streptomyces; species Streptomyces sp. NPDC002809. The sequence goes on along the minus strand of NZ_JBEOVJ010000029.1, from coordinate 62,362 downwards.
CTGGCGTTGTTCCAGAGGGCGCCCTCGTTCGCGACCTTGTCGTTCTGGCCGAAGGACCATTTCTGGTTGGCGCCCCCGTGGCAGTCCCAGACCCGGATCGGCGCCCCCGGGTCGGTGCGCCAGTCGGCGACCTCCAGGCACTTGCCGCTCTCGGCGTTCACCAGGGTGGTGCCGGCGCTCTTGTTCAGGTCGTCGAGGTACCAGCGCTGGTTCAGGCCGCCGTTGCAGTCCCACTGCTGGGCAGTGGCGCCGTTGTAGTCCTGACCGCCCGGGATCTCCAGGCACTTGCCGCTGTTGGTGTTGACGACCGCGAAGTAGCCGTAGTCCGTCGCGGCGGAGGCGGGGGAGACCGCCAGGGTCATCAGCAGCCCGGTCGCACCTGCCGCCGCAAGCGCGGCACGTCGAACCGACTTCATCACATTCGTCTGCATGGTCCACCCGATCGATCTCGCGGGACCGCACCGCGCGGCCCCGATGCGGCGATCCTGGGGTGGGCCCTTAACCGTTGCTTATCCGTTCGATACCCGTGCCCTCCCACCGCAGGTGAAGCGGTGTGCCACGCAAAAAGGCCGGTCCTGATTCCAGGGGAATCCGGACCGGCCGTCATGCCGCACACCTCATGCCAGGTGGAACACCTCGGTGAGCGGCACCATGGCGTCGTCCGCCGCCTCCGACTGCTCGAAGAAGCCCGCCATGTCCCGCTGCCACCGCTCGTTCACCTCGGTGGTGGCCATCGCCTTGCGTGCCGCGTCGAAGTCCTCAGTCTCCAGATAGCCGACGAGCAGCCCGTCCTCGCGCAGGAAGAGCGAGTAGTTGTGCCAGCCCGCATCGGAGAGCGCGGAGAGCATCTCCGGCCAGACGGCGGCATGACGCTCGCGGTACTCGTCGACGCGGTCCTTGCGTACGTTCAGCAGAAAACAGACGCGCTGCATGATCGGGACTCCCGGACGGTGGGCGCGCCGGTGCGAGGCCGCAGGGCGCACGGACTGAAGGATCGGCTGAGAGGCCGACTGAAAGGTTTCAATCGGGCTCGTCGAAAGCTAGACGGATCTTGCGTGCGCGGTCAATGGGGCGCCGGGGCGGACGGCGGATGTGCGGCCGGCGGGGCCGGGGGTGTGCGGCGGGCGGGGCCGGGGTGGGTGCGTGGTGGCTCTTACGTCGCCACTACGCTCCGCTCGCTAGCGTGCCTCCGGCCACGAAAAAGGCCCTCCGGTCGGAGGGCCCCACGGTTGTACGGCTGTGCGCCCCCGGCAGGACTCGAACCTGCGGCCAAGCGCTTAGAAGGCGCCTGCTCTATCCACTGAGCTACGGGGGCCGGGTGTGGGCCTCGGTGACCTGGAGCCCTGGGACCCGGGCGGTCCGTGACCTTGCCGGGACAAGGATAGGGCTCCGATTGTCTCGGCCCGGTTGCTTCACCTGCGTGGCACGATGTGGAGGTTCAGTGAAGCGAGACGATAATCGCAGGTAGGTGCGATTCATGCACCGCTTTTGGCGCCTCACGCCCCGGGTGTTGTGCACTCGTTATGCCTGCGCCCCACTCATCCCCTCTGTCCGGACGGGGGAACCGGCGCGCAGAGGTGGCTATACGCTTCAAAAAGGCGCCAAAATTGGGCATTCTTCGCATGTGGTGACCTTGGACGTACGGCCTCAGCTCATCGACGCACTTTCCGCCCTGCGCGACCGTGTCGCTGCCGTGCGTCTTCCACTCCCGCTCCCAGGAGCTCCACGCGCCCGGCAGACCAGGATCGAACTGCTCGCGCAGCTCGACGACTACCTGCTGCCCAGGCTCAAGGACCCCGAAGCACCCCTGCTCGCGGTCATCGGCGGATCCACCGGCGCGGGCAAGTCGACGCTCGTCAACTCCCTCGTCGGGCGCCGGGTCAGCGAGGCCGGTGTACTGCGGCCGACCACGCGGACACCCGTGCTCGTCTGCCATCCGGATGATCATCACTGGTTCGCCGGGATCCGGGTGCTGCCACAGCTCACCCGGGTCTGGCTGCCACCCGAGGAGTCTGCCGACCCCGGCCAGTGCGACGACCTCGACGGACTCGACGGGAGCGCGGCCGAGGAGGGAACCGCACTCCGCGTCGAGACCGCCGCCGGACTGCCGCGCGGCCTCGCCCTGCTGGACGCCCCCGACATCGACTCGCTCGTCGTCCGCAATCGCGTCCTGGCCGCCGAACTCATCTGCGCGGCGGACGTCTGGGTCATGGTGACCACCGCCTCCCGCTACGCCGACGCCGTGCCGTGGCATCTGCTGCGTACGGCAAAGGAGTACGACGCCTCCCTCGTCACCGTCCTCGACCGGGTACCGCACCAGGTGATCGCCGAAGTGTCACGGCAGTACGGCGCACTGCTCACCAAGGCCGGACTCGGCGAGGTGCCCCGCTTCACCATCCCCGAACTGCCCGAATCGGCCGGCGGAGGCAGCAGGCTGCTGCCCACCACCGCCGTCGCCCCGCTGCGCGCCTGGCTCACCCACCGCGCGCAGGACCCGGCCGCCCGCCAGCAGGCGGTCGGGCGGACGGCGGCCGGGGTCATCGATTCCCTCGACGTCCGGATGCCGGCGCTCGCCGGAGCCGTCGCGGCGCAGTACGCGGCCGCCGTCCGGCTGACCGGTGTGGTGGAGGACGCCTACGGCAAGGAGGGCGCACGCGTCCGGAAGCGGCTCCAGAACGGCGGGGCGCTTGCGGGGGACGCCCGGACACGGTGGCGCGGCTACCCGCTCTACAGCACCTCGGAGGAGGTGCTCGACGCGCTCGTGGACTCCCTCGCCGCACTTCTGGAATGCGCGGTGGCCGCCGCCGACGAACAGATCCGCACGACCTGGCGGCGCGAGCCCGCAGCCGCCGTCCTCGGCTTCGAGACGGCAGGCCGGGAAGCCGGCGGCTGGGGGCCCGCCGAGGACATCCGTGGCCGGATCGCCATGACCGTACGGCGGTGGCGCCGGGTCCTGGAGGAACTGGCCGAGGAGGAGGTGCGCCTCATGGAACGCAACACCGCGCCCGACACCGAAACCGTCGCCACCCTCCTCGCCGCCGCGCTTCTCGGCGGACGCCGGGCCCGGACCGCCGGAGAGCAACTGGCCGAACGCATCGGCGTCCAGGGCGCCCTGCGACTGCGCGACAAGGGGGGCGCGCTGCTCACCACGTACCTCGACCAGGTGCTCGGCGGCGAACGCGACCGCCGGCTCGCCCCGTTGGACGCGCTCGACGTGGCCCCCGAACCGCAGGCCGAACTGATTGCCGCGCTGTCCGTACTGCAGAAGGAGAGGTGGCAGCGATGACTGCCGTCACTGACGAGGGTCCGGGACAGGGCAGGGGACGTACCCGGGCCGAGGAGCCGGCACCCGGGCGGAGCCCGGACGGCGGAGCCGCCTCCGGCGAGAACCCCGGTCACGGCCCGGACAGGCCGCCGGGCGGCTGGGACGACGGACTCATCGCCCGAAGGGCCGCCACCGCCACCGACGGGACCGCGCCCGGCCAGGCCCCGCAGGCCGTCCCGGAGGACGACGTACGGCCCCAGGTCGAGGCGTACGTCCCCTCCGGCAGCCCGCTCGGCCCGCGCCTGGACGCGCTGCGTGAACTCGTCGGCCTCTCCAGGGCCCGGCTCGACCGGACCGCCCTCGCCGAGGCGGGCCGGGTGCTCGACGAGGCCGCGGCCCGGCAGCGGCTCTCCTCCCGCCACACCGTCGTCGCCATCGCCGGAGCGAGCGGCAGCGGCAAATCGACCCTTTTCAACTCCCTCGCGGGCGCCCAGATCTCCGAGTCCGGACTCCGCAGGCCCACCACCGCCGCGCCCCTCGCCTGCTCCTGGACGGACGGTGCCGCGGGGCTGCTGGACCGCCTCGCGATCCCGGGGCGGCTCAGGCGCAGGCCGCAGCCCGGCAGCGCGGCCGCCGACGAGGCGCTCCAGGGCCTCGTCCTGGTCGACCTGCCCGACCACGACTCGGCGGCGCGAGGCCACCGCGACCAGGTGGACCGGGTGCTGGCGCTCGTCGACGCGGTGATCTGGGTGGTGGACCCGGAGAAGTACGCGGACGCCGCCCTGCACGAGCGCTATCTGCGGCCGCTGGCCGGACACGCGGAGGTCACCTTCGTGGTCCTCAACCAGATCGACCGGCTGCCGGGAGAAGCCGCCGACCAGGTCCTGGACGACCTGCGCCGACTCCTCGACGAGGACGGCATGGCGCTGGGCGAACACGGCGAACCCGGCGCCACCGTCCTGTCCCTGTCCGCCCTCACCGGCGACGGGGTGGGTGAACTGCGCGAACTGCTCGGCCGGTTCGTCCAGGACCGCACGGCGGCCACCCGCCGGCTCTCCGCCGACGTGGACGCCGCCGCGGCCAGGCTCCGCCCGGTGTACGTCGCCGAGGGGCGGCCGGGGCTGGGGGAGGGGGCCCGGGAGGAGTTCACCGACCGGCTCGCGGAGGCCGTGGGCGCCGCCGCCGCAGGGCAGGCGGCCGAACGCGAATGGCGCCGCAACGCAGGACGGGCGTGCGGGACGCCGTGGCTGCGGCTGTGGCGCTGGTACGAGTCCACCCGGCAGCCGGGCGGCCTGGACCGCGGTGCGCTCACCGCACCGCCCGAGGAGCACCTCACCGCACGCCAGCGGATCGAGCAGGCGGTCCGCACGGTGGCCGACGACGCCGCCGACGGACTGCCCGGACCCTGGGCGCAGGCGGTGCGCGAGGCCGCGGTGCACGGGGCGCAGGGGCTGCCCGAAGCGCTCGACGAACTGGCCGGGCGGGCCACGGGGGCGGGTGCGGAGGGCCGGGACACGGACACGGGCCTCGGCGCCGGGGCCGGGTCCGGCGTCCGGGGCGGTGCGGGGGCCGCTGTTCGGGGTGGTGCGGGCCAGTCGGGTCAGGCGCATGCGGGTCGCGGTGCGAAGCCCCCACGTCCGGCCTGGTGGCCTGCGGCCGTACTGGCTCAGGTGGCGATGACGCTGCTGCAGATCTTCGGCGGCCTGTGGCTGGCCGGCCAGATCATCGGTGTACTGGAACCGGGGCTGCTGACGCCTGCTCTGGTGATGCTGGCGGGCATCATCGGCGGCCCGCTGGTGGAGTGGTCGTGCGCGGCGGCGGCCCGGGGGCCTGCGCGACGGTACGGCCAGGAGGCCGAGCGCAGGCTGCGCGAAGCGGCAGCGGCCTGCGGGCGGGCCCGGGTCCTCGATCCGGTGGCGGCGGAACTGGTGCGCTACCGGGAGGTGCGCGAGCGCTTCGTGGCGGTGACGGAGTTTTCCACAACGGGCCGTTAGTCCACAGGCCTCAGCACGAATTCCGCCTCCCCTTCAGCATGGGATCAGCGACCGCACGCAGGAACGTGGTCACCGATATCCGGACCGAAGGGGAGGCGGAGTCATGAACGAGACCTTGGTGACGCTGGTGGGGAACGCGGCGACCGGCGTGGAGTTCCGGGAGACCGCGAGCGGGGGAATGGCGCGATTCCGGTTCGCGGTGACGCCGCGGCGGTGGGACCGGGAGAAACAGCACTGGACGGACGGGCACACCAGCTTCTACACCGTGTGGGCCTGGCGCACCCTGGCGTCGAACCTCTCGGGTTCCGTGGCCGTGGGGGAGCCCCTGGTGGTGCACGGCAGGCTGAAGGTGCGCGAGGAGGAACGGGAGGGGCAGCGCCGGACGTTCGTGGACATCGAGGCGGTGGCGGTGGGACACGATCTGACCCGGGGGGCGTCGGCGTTCCGGCGCGTGGTCAGGGGCGATCCGGGGCTGACGGCGCGGACCGGCGGCCGGGAGGCCGGTGAGCCGGACCAGTGGGCCGTACGGGACCGTCCGGCGGACCTGGAACAGCCCGCGGACCGGGCGGAGCCACGGGATGCGGAGCGTGAGCCGGCGGCGGCCGGCCGGGCGAAACGCCCTGCCGCGAGGCGCCGGACGGTACGTCAGGAAGAGAAAGCGGAGCTGGTGTCGGCGCCCTGACCGGCCACCCGTTGGAGGAGGGCGACGACAGCATTGCGGCCGAGTCCCCTCCCCCGTCGGGACGTTATCCGGGGTAACGATTCCGATTCGGAATGGTTGTCGGACGGTATGAGGGGGGACTGTGCTTCGCTCGGTCCTTAGGATTCCTCAGTACTCACAGGGCACTTGAGTAGGCTGGCGGGACAATCCCCACACGCGTACCGGACGCGAGGGTCTCGCCCGGAGGGGAATTCTGTGTTTTCTGTTTCTTCAGCGACCGCCTCGTCATCCACGACGACGGCCGAACCCCGACGAACCCGGGGCATAGCCCGACTGGCTGCCACGGTGGTGGCATCGGGCCTGGTCGTGGCAGGCGTCCTCACCGGCGCGGGCGTCGCGACCGCCGACGAGGCACTCCAGCACCAGGGCGGCGCGACCGCGACCCTGGACGGGCTGAAGACCTTCGACACCGCGGTCCTCCACACGAACGGCAAGGACCAGAAGCTGCCCGCCGGGCTCTTCGAGATGACTGTCGACGGTGGCGGCAACTTCAAGACGTACTGCATCGACATCCACAACCCCACCCAGGACAAGGCGAAGTACCTGGAGACTCCCTGGAGCCAGACCTCGCTCGGCACGAACAAGAACGCCGGCAAGATCCGCTGGATCCTGGAGCACTCCTACCCGAAGGTCAACGACCTCCAGGCACTTGCCGAGGAGGCCGGTACGGGCCCGCTCACCGAGCGGACCGCGGCGGCAGGCACCCAGGTCGCCATCTGGCGCTACTCGGACGACGCCGACGTCAACGCGTCCGACGACCAGGCGGAGAAGCTCGCCGACTGGCTGGAGAAGTCCGCCACCGACACCGCCGAGCCCAAGGCGTCCCTCGCCCTGGACCCCGCCGCGGTGTCCGGTCGCTCCGGCCAGCGCGTCGGCCCGGTCACCGTCCACACCAACGCCGGCCAGGTCTCGGTGACCCCGCCCGCCGACTCCGCCAGCGGCGTCCGGGTCACCGACAAGAACGGCAAGGCCGTCACCACGGCCACCGACGGTGCCGAGCTCTACTTCGACATCCCGGCAGGCGCCGCTGACGGCTCCGCCTCCCTGACCGTCCAGGCGACCACCTCCGTCCCCGTCGGCCGGGCCTTCGCCGGTGCCACCAAGAGCCAGACCCAGATCCTGGCCGGCTCCAGCGAGTCCACGGTCTCCGCCGGCGCCACCGCGACGTGGGCGGGCAAGGGCGCGATCCCGGCGGTCACCGCCAAGAAGAACTGCGCCAAGGGCGGCGTGGACGTCACCGCGAGCAACGAGGGTGACGAGGCGTTCACCTACGAACTGGCCGGCGCGCAGCACACGGTCGAGCCCGGCAAGTCCGAGACGGTGACCGTGCCGGTCGCCGAGGACCAGGCGTACGACGTCACGGTCACCGGCCCCGACGGCTTCACCCGCACCTTCAAGGGCGTGCTGGACTGCCTGACCACCGGCAGCGGCAACGACGTCACCACGCAGACGGCCGACAAGCCCGCCACGACCACCGCCACAGCCGGCGGCAGCACGGCCGGCGCCGAGGGCAACCTCGCCGAGACCGGTGGCTCCAACGCCACCCCGATCATCGCGGGTGTCGCGATCGCCCTGGTCGTCATCGGCGGCGGCGCGGTCTTCTTCCTCCGCCGTCGCAACGGCCAGTCCGCAGCCGAGTGATGAGCTGCAGGCGCACTGTCACGGTGCGCTGATCACGGCCCCGGTACGGCTTCGGCCGGTCGGGGCCGTGGTGCATCCGGAGGCACTGAACACGCGCCATCGCGTGGCGGGTCTCCACGGCCCCGGATTTGCCTTTGTCCAACGTGTCTCGTTCGACCTCGAGCAGCCCGAACCGAGATGGGTCCGCCGGGAGCAGTACGCGGACGCGAGCAGTACGCGGGCGCGAGCACCGCGATCTACGCCTTTCCCGACATGTTCACGAGCTGTGAGAAGGCGGGATTCAGAGTCGCCGTGGAGGCAGAACGTGTCCTGGCCATCGTTGATCATCCTTGTCCCCGAGCAGCGACGCCCGTCGATCGAAGGGCGATTCCGCGCCTTTGGTCTCGTGCCGGATCCTGTGACGGGCGACGAAAGGCTGCACTGGCACGGACATTCGTATCGACTCGACGTCTCAGGCGGGATCCTGGCGGACTATGAGCCGGACGAGCTCGAGCAAGTGACGGCCGCGATCGGCGAACCGTACGCGGTCCATGTGTCGTGCCAGTCGATGGACGCGGCCCGGGCATTCCTCCGCGAGGTCCTTCCCGGTGTCGACGGTCTTGTCGACACCAACCACTTCGAGATCTTGCCGGCGAGCGAGTTCCTCGCACTGGTGGACCGTCATCCCGGCTGGGACTGGCGTCGCCGGCCGAGTACAGACCTCCGGTAGGGCGGCCCAGATCGTCTTCCTGCTACCGCGTGGGGGGTTCCTGGCCTGCCGAGTCCGCATCGCGGGATCCGGATTGCGGCCACGACCGCTTCGAAGGCCGGCGCGTCACCGGCCCGGCTTGCAGTGACGTGGATGGCCGGAGGCCGTGCCCGGCCGTCGCCGGCCAGGCGGGCCTTCGTGCTCAAGCCGACGCCGGGCGCAGGAGTGCGTGGTCCTCGGGCTCCGACCGGCCGGCAGCTGCCCGGCATCAGGTGTGTGCGTGCTGACGAACGGTGCGGGCTCTGTGTAGCGTGACCGCAAGGATGAGCCAAGGATCAAGGTGTACGGCTCGGGCACCGAGATCACCGTTGCAGCGAACGCCGCCGGTCTGCGGGACCTGGCCGAGCGGCTCGTCAGTCTTTCCGGTCCCGAACTCCGAGACGGCTACCACGAGCATCTCGAGGGTGGCATCAATCTCGAAGAGGGATCGGTCAGTCTGATCCTGGCCCGAGACGAAACGCTGTAGAGCCACGCCGGATACGGAGAGAAGGCAGAACCGACCGGATTCGAACCGGCGTCCTCGCGGTTTTGGAGACCGCGCGCGACGACCTCTGCGCTACGGCTCCGCCCATCCGCCATCCTAAGGGCTGTCCCGTAATCCCTGGCGGGCGCGCGACGACAGCTACGGCACCTCGCCGCGTTGTCGGAACGTCCGAATGCATCCAGTATGCGGACGCTCCTCCGCCTTGCGATGCACCACATCTGACGCCGCGCGCTGATCCACCACGGATTCCAATGAGTCCCTTCCAATTCCTGTGGTCGGCGACCTCTGTGGGAACAGTCAGGCACCGGTCGACGGCCTCGTAGGGGCACAGCCGACGGGACTGGATACTGGCCCTCAACGCAGGCACGGATGAGGAGCATGGCCAATGACCAGCGACAATCGCATAGGACCGCCCATATTTGGCAGCGAACGCGACATGCTGCGGGCTTTCCTCGACTACCACCGCGCAACACTTGCCCTGAAGTGCGAAGGGCTCACCGACGAAGAACTGCGGCAGCAGTCGATGCCGCCATCCACGCTTTCGCTGCTCGGCCTGGTGCGGCACATGGCGGAGGTGGAGCGTGCCTGGTTCCGTCGAGTGTTCGAGGACAACGACGCGCCCATGGTCTGGTCCGAAAAGATCGACTTTCAGGCAGCGTACGACGCGAGTGCGTCGACCAGGGACGAGGCGTTCGCGGCCTGGGATGCCGAGGTGGAGAACTCGCGCCGTATAGAGCGTGAGGCCGAGTCCCTGGACCAGGCCGGGTATCAGCCACGATGGGGCGAGGAGGTGTCGCTGCGGATGGTGATGATGCACGTGCTTCTGGAGTACGGCCGCCACAACGGGCACGCGGACTTCCTGCGTGAAGGTGTCGACGGGACCGTGGGCGCATGAGTCCGCAGGAGCCATCGATCTCCACATGCTGATCCATTCCAGGGAATCGCCCGCAGGGTTGGAAGGAGGGAGTCCAACGTCATTGTGTGCAGACAGAGTTGGATTCCCTCGCCTCCCCTGCCTGTCCAAGCAGCCCGACTACGACAAGCGCCTGCGCAAGGCCACCGAGCTGCCGCGGCGGGTGACCCGGGTGCCGGCAACCGACACCTCCGTACGGAGTGATGGCATGTGGTTCGTGGACTCCACGCCGGTGGAGTGCGGATGCTCCCGCGCGACCGCCAAGTGCTCCGACCTGGCCGGATGGGCCGAGTATGGGTACTGCGCCGGCCACAGCCGCTTCTTCGGGGGCCCCGTGTCAGGCGACTTGGGCCGTCTCTGGGCCGTCAGGTGGGAGAGAGGGACGCTGCCGGGGGCCGATCAGCTGCAGCCCACCGGGATCGTTCCCAGCGCCGATATCGGCGCGCATCACGTCGCGCATCCTCTTCCAGCGCTCCCAAATACGATCGAAGTCTGTTCGTAGGCCTTCGAATGACCCATCCGGGTCGGGAGTCCCTTCTTCCAGGGACATGACCCGTCGGTACACCTCTGCCAGTGCCGAAGTCATCCCGTCCAGTTCGGCCAGAACAGCTGCGGACGCGATCAACTGAGCCTCGGTGAAGGCTGCGTGGTGATCGCGGCGGGCCTCCTCGACCGCTTCCCGTGCTTCCGGCGTCACAGCCTCCCTGTTTATGGTCCACAGGAAGTCCATGAGGTGCGTTCGGTAACGCCGGAACGAGGCGCTGACCTGCATGTAGCCGTCGCGTCGGCGGCTCAGCTCAGCTGCCTGCTGCTCGCGGCGCCACTGCGCTTCGACCAACTGCTGCTGACGATCGAACTGTTCCGATTGCACGCGGGCCAGAAGGCGTTGCGACAGGACAGAGGCAATGAGCGTGCCTGTGACGCCAATCACCGCAGCAGCCAATCCGATGAGAGCGTTTCCCATTTGACCCCCCGGCTGGCTGAGAGAACCACGTCGCCGGCATCCTTCCCGCGATGTCGTGGCCGCAGACGTCTTTCGGGGTCTTGGTGCCTGCATCGCCCCGTACATCGCGCTATGGCCTTTCGGGTGCGGGTCTTGCTGCTCGGCATCAGGTGCGTGTACACGCGGAGCGTGAACCCGGGTCCGCTGTGGCCGAGGTGGAGACTCAGCGCCTCGACGTTCTCACCGGCGTCCGGAAGTACCGACGCGTGGAAGTGCCGCAAGGCGTGCATGCCGCGTTCACGGACTGCCGCGTATCGCTGCCCCTTCTCCGGCACCGGGATGATGCCAGGGGAGGCAAATGCGGACTTCCACCGCTCGTCGTTGATGCCATTGCTTGCTCCATGGTGCAGTGCCGACGCTGATCGTGAAGGCGAGTCGACGGTGGAACTTGGGGCCGGTGACCAACACCGTTGGTCACCCAGGGACCGCGGTTCTAGTCTGACGAGGTGATGAAACTGGAGGGAAGCCTGGTGCCGCGCCCGAGTGCACGCGTGGTGTTGCTGGACGACGCCAGTCGGCTACTGCTGTTCTCTGCCCTGAACAAGGAGGACGGTTCCGTTCGGTGGTTCACCCCTGGAGGCGGACTCCAGCCGGGCGAAAGCCACGAGCAGGCAGCCCTGAGGGAGTTGCGAGAAGAAACCGGGCTGACGAACCTCTCGCTGGGTCCGGAGATTTGGCGAGGGCGTCCGTGGACAGCGGTCCGGGGCGGCGTCGCCTATGAGGTTCGCCAGCGCTACTACATGGCCCGGACGCCTGCGTTCCAGGTCGATACCTCGGCGTTCGAGGAGATCGAGAAGGCCGCGATCACCGGGCACCGCTGGTGGACCACAGCGGAACTGGCCGCGACCTCGGATGTGCTGCGGCCGGCTGAGCTGCCGAAACTATTGGCGTCCCTGCTGACCGACGGCCCGCCGCACCGGCCGATCCTCGTGGACGGCTGAGCGCACGTCCTTGAGCACACCGCCGACCGACAGCCGGCCGAAGCGGGGCCGGGCCCTGCCGAACGCGGGGCCGTGTCCCTGCCGAACCTGCCTGTCAGGGACACGGACCGGCAGGGGCCTTGGGCAACCCAACGATCGCCGAACACCTCCGGACCACGGCGGACACTCCACATCCACAGGCGTGGTGTCACCCGGCGGGGCTGGCTCCCGAAACCGTTGACGATCATGGACCTGTGTCTGGCCCGTCCTCGTCACAGATGGAGCAAAGTGGCTCCCAAACTCACCGATGCAGTGGCTCCCGTTCAGATCCGTGTGTCCGGACAGGCAACTGCCGAGGAGGCGTCTCTCCTCGGCATCCAGAAGTCCGCTCTTGTCACCCACATCAGGCGTACGTACAACAGCGGCCAGGAAAGGCCCGTAGAGACCGCGGACAGCGTCGTGCCTGCCACCCTGCGCGAGATCGTTTACGAGATTCCCACCGGGCGATAGCGGGGTGGCTGAGGCTGTGCCGACCTCAGTCCTGCAGGTCCGGCCAGCCGTCCTTGTTGGAGAAGGTCTCGAAGCAGTACCGGGTTGAGCTGTCCCACTCCTGGCCGGTGGCCAGTTCGTATGCCGTGTCCGGTACGTAGAGCAGCCACTCGGCGTCGTACTTGGTGGAGGTGTACGGGGCGAACTTGTCGACGTCGAAGAAGACGCTTTCCCAGACGGCTCGACCGGCGGCGACCACGGCGCAACGTGTGTAAAGGAACTGGTCGGCCGACATGGGGAACGGACTCCCGTCGCGATCCGTCAGGTCGACGACCGGCAGGACACCGAATTTCTCCTGGTCCAGACGGTAGAGAGCCTCGGCATGGCGTTCAGCGAAGCCCACGATGTCTGCGACCGGGCGACGGCCCAGCTCTTCAGCGAGCCGCTGGCAGTTCAGCTCGCTGGCCTCACCGTTCAAGGTGTCTATAAGTGCCCAGAAGTCGGCCTGCGTGATTCTCACGGACGCAGGATGCCAGGTAGGGAGCCGACTGGCCCTGGCCGGCCGAGAAGTTGTCCGGCGAAGACGCTCTTGAGCCTTTCCGCTCCGGGCGGTCTTGACGCTCCTCGGCGGTGTTCCGGCCGCGGCACCCGGGCCCGCAACCGGCGCTGCCCGCATTCAGCCCGAGCGGACCACATTCGCCCAATGATCGTTCCTGGGTCGTCCCTGGGCCGCACGAGGGCGCTCAGTGACCGGGCGCGACAGTCAGTGACAGATCACCTACAACCGCAGACACGCGTACGGCCAGGTCACAGCCACCAGCCGATACGGGTTTCCGTCAAGAGGTAGCAGTCAGGCAAGATGGGGTGTATCTGCCCACTCATCGATTGCCGGACGGTTTCTCTTGGCTGAGTACATCTACACGATGCGCAAGACACGCAAGGCGCACGGCGACAAGGTCATCCTTGACGACGTGACGCTGAGCTTCCTGCCCGGCGCGAAGATCGGTGTGGTGGGTCCCAACGGTGCCGGTAAGTCCACGGTGCTGAAGATCATGGCGGGCCTGGAGCAGCCGTCCAACGGTGACGCCTTCCTTTCGCCCGGGTTCAGCGTCGGCATCCTCATGCAGGAGCCCCACCTCGACGAGTCGAAGACCGTTCTGGAGAACGTCCAGGACGGCGCCGCCGAGATCATGGGCAAGCTCAAGCGCTTCAACGAGGTCGCCGAGCTCATGGCGACCGACTACTCCGACGCGCTCATGGACGAGATGGGCAAGCTCCAGGAGGACCTGGACCACGCCAACGCGTGGGACCTGGACGCTCAGCTGGAGCAGGCCATGGACGCTCTGGGCTGCCCGCCCGGCGACTGGCCCGTCACCAACCTCTCCGGTGGTGAGAAGCGCCGCGTCGCGCTCTGCAAGCTCCTCATCGAGGCGCCCGACCTGCTGCTGCTCGACGAGCCCACCAACCACCTGGACGCCGAGTCGGTGAACTGGCTGGAGCAGCACCTCTCGAAGTACGCGGGCGCCGTGGTCGCCGTCACCCACGACCGGTACTTCCTGAACAACGTCGCCGAGTGGATCCTCGAGCTCGACCGCGGCCGCGCCATCCCGTACGAGGGCAACTACTCCACGTACCTGGAGAAGAAGTCCACCCGCCTCAAGGTCGAGGGCCGCAAGGACGAGAAGCGGCAGAAGCGGCTCAAGGAAGAGCTGGAGTGGGTGCGGTCGAACGCCAAGGGGCGCCAGACCAAGTCCAAGGCGCGTCTCGCCCGGTACGAGGAGATGGCGGCCGAGGCGGACAAGATGCGGAAGCTGGACTTCGAGGAGATCCAGATTCCGCCGGGCCCGCGGCTCGGTTCCATCGTCGTCGAGGTCGAGAACCTCTCGAAGGCCTTCGGCGACAAGGTCCTCATCGACGACCTGTCGTTCACGCTGCCGCGTAACGGCATCGTCGGCATCATCGGTCCGAACGGTGCGGGCAAGACCACGCTGTTCAAGATGATCCAGGGCCTGGAGACGCCGGACAGCGGCTCCATCAAGGTCGGCGACACGGTCAAGATCTCGTACGTCGACCAGAGCCGCGCCAACATCGACCCGAAGAAGACGCTGTGGGCGGTCGTCTCGGACGAGCTGGACTACATCAACGTCGGCCAGGTCGAGATGCCGTCGCGGGCGTACGTCTCCGCGTTCGGCTTCAAGGGCCCGGACCAGCAGAAGCCGGCCGGTGTGCTCTCCGGTGGTGAGCGCAACCGCCTCAACCTGGCACTGACGCTCAAGGAGGGCGGCAACCTGCTGCTCCTCGACGAGCCCACCAACGACCTCGACGTCGAGACTCTGTCCTCGCTCGAGAACGCGCTGCTGGAGTTCCCCGGTGCGGCCGTGGTCATCTCCCACGACCGTTGGTTCCTGGACCGCGTCGCCACCCACATCCTCGCCTACGAGGGTGACTCCAAGTGGTACTGGTTCGAGGGCAACTTCGAGTCGTACGAGAAGAACAAGGTCGAGCGTCTCGGTGCGGACGCGGCCCGCCCGCACCGTGCCACGTACAAGAAGCTCACGCGAGGCTGATCGTCTTGGCACGTCACATCTACAGCTGCCCGCTGCGCTGGTCGGACATGGATGCCTTCGGCCACGTCAACAACGTGGTCTTCCTCCGCTACCTGGAGGAGGCGCGCATCGACTTCATGTTCCGGCTGGCGCCGGGGGACGGCTCGCCGTCCTTCGCGGGCGGTTCCGTAGTGGCCCGGCACGAGATCGACTACGTGCGCCCGCTGGTCCACCGGCACGCGCCGGTGACCGTCGAGTCATGGGTCACGAAGATAGGCGCCGCTTCGCTCACGATCGCGTACGAGATCAAGGATCCGGAGCAGGTGTACGTACGGGCGTCGACCGTTGTCGTCCCGTACAACCTGGCCGAGGAGCGCCCCCGGAGGATCTCGGCGGAGGAGAAGCTCTTCCTCCAGGCGTATCTGGCCGAGGAGCCCGCGGCAGTATGACCGCGCCTGTGCAGTCCCTGCAGTTCGCCGACGCGAGGGAGGCCGCGGATCTCGCGGCCTTCCTCGGCCGGCTGCTCCACTACGACCGTGCCGCGGCCGTGCGGCTGCAGGCGGGCGGCGGTGCGCTGGCCGTGTTCGGCCGGCCACCGTCGTTCGAGGTTCTGGCGATCCGGGCGGTGCGGTTCGACGGTACGCACGAATTCGACGTGACCGTGTCCGCCGGTGAGTTCCTGGAGTCGCTGGAGGAGTCGACCGGCTCCGGTGCGGTCCCCGCGCCGGTCACGGGCCCGCCGTGGACGGGTGTGCTGCCTCCGCGCGGCGGCTGGGAGGAACAGCCGGGGCTGCCCGACGCCCTCTCCCTGCGTGCGGCGCTGACCGACGCCGTCGCGGAGTTCCGTACCCGTGACGAGGCCCTGCCCGAGGACCGGCGTACGCGCGCGGAGCGGGATCTCATCGGGCGCGACATCTGGTCCCGGACCGTCGGCAGTACGGAGCTTCCGCTGCGTGCTGTGCATGCGGCCCAGGCGCTCGGTTTTCTGCGTGCAGCCGACGATTTTCCCGTGGCCCTGCTGGCCACCGGCGCGTGGCTGCGGCTGCGTACCCCCTACGGGTCCATCGCCCTGCGGCGGGCCGGCGCGGCGGGGGGCCTGGGGACGCTCGCCGTCTCCGTGGGCGGGTAGACGCCCCACCGGCCGGGGCGGGCAAACGCCCACCGGCCGCGGTCACCAGCGCATGTGGACGTCCTCGGCCCAGCCCAGCAGCCGTTCCACCGCGATCTCCGTACCGTCGTCGGTGCGGACACGCCCGTCGTAGTAGCCGAAGCACTGGTCGGTGCGGTTGTCGATCAGGCCGGTCTCCGTGCGTGTCGACCGGTTGTGGAACGGGGTGAATGTCAGGTCGACCTGGTCGGACGACGGCGTACGGATGGTCCAGGGCGCGAGGAAGTCGGTCGTGGACCACCGCCAGTCCAGTTCCTCGCCGATCTTGGTCAGGCGTCCGTCCACACAGAGCCCGTTCTCCGTGGAGCCGGTGCCCGTCGTCCAGCGCCCGCCGAACTGGAGGCCCACCGTGTGCCCGTCGGTGCGTCCGGACGCGGCGCCCCAGTTCCAGTCGACCGTGCGCGGCCAGCGGCCGCGGCCGTGGTCCAGGACGGCCCAGGTGTCGTCCCCGTCGAAGTCCAGGAACTCGGTGCCGATCCTGACCCGGCCGGACGCGGGGAGCGCGGTGTGCTTGGAGGTGTACTGGAACCGGCGTTCGCTCCACGGGACGACGACGGAGAGCGACTCGTGCTCCGGAGGCCGGGCGACCAGGATGTCGACCTCCAGCGGAAGCCGGTCCGGGGTCAGGCAGCGGGCCCTCAGCCGGGTGCCGGCGTTCTCGTCGCGGATCTCGACGCGCACCTTGCCGCTGGACGGCCGCTCGGGTCCGACCACCACGTCCCGGGAGCCGGGGGCGCCCGCGACGGTGTCGGGGAGCTCGACGCCGAAGCCGCCGGGGATGATCGCGGTGCGCTCCGACTCCAGCCCGCCCGGTGCGTATTCGAGCAGGTAGACGGTGTTCAGAGCGAGGAAGTCCAGGTCACTGACGGTCAGCGCCACCAGATGGGTGGGCGTCGTCACGCACCAGTACTCCCAGCGCTTCGTGCGGCCCCAGCCGCGCAGATTGGCGCGGTGAAGCGGGACCCGGGACCAGCCGACCGCAGCCGGATTCAGACTGCCGTCGGGCAGACAGAGGTCGACCGGCTCGGTGATCTCGCGTTCGGACGTCGTCATGCGCGGATCCTATAGCGGGCCCCGTCTCGTGCCCCGGCAGTCCTGCCCCGGGGCAGGAGACGGGCCCCGGGGCCCTTCCCCCGCAGTCCTGTCCGGGATCCTGCAGCAGGCCCTCGGGCCCCTTCCCGCAGGCCTGCTCACTCCGGCCCGGGACGATATCCGGGGGTGGAGTACCGGATTCCCGACTCGTTCGATCGCGGCTCAGCCCTCGGTGTTCACCATCGAGGCGGCCGCATAGGTGAGGTAGTCCCACAGCTGCCGCTCGTGCTCCGGGGCCAGCCCGAGTTCGTCCAGCGCCACCCGCATGTGGCTCAGCCAGGCGTCGTGCGCTGCGCGGTCCACCCGGAACGGCGCGTGCCGCATCCGCAGCCGGGGGTGTCCGCGCTCCTCGCTGTAGGTGCGGGGGCCGCCCCAGTACTGCATCAGGAACAGCGTGAACCGCTCCTCGGCCGGGCCCAGATCCTCCTCCGGGTACATCGGCCGCAGCAGCGGGTCCCCGGCCACGCCCTGGTAGAAGCGGTGGACCAGGCGCCGGAAGGTCTCCTCGCCGCCGACCAGCTCGTAGAAGGTCAGCTCCTGCAGCGTGTCGTGCGGATTCTCAGTCACCCGTCCATGGTCGCAGACGCGCCCGCCGGGCACGGCGGCCCGGGGCGCGGATCGCGCCATCCCCCCTTGCCGCGTGCCCCTTGCCGCGTGCCGGTGGCGGGGCCGGCCGACGTTCCGTCCTGGGGCCGTCCTTGGTCCTGCCCGGCTTCTCTCCGGTCCCTTTCCGGCTCCCGCTGTAATTCGTGATGCGAACTAGTATGGTTCGTGTTGCGAATGAGTGTCGGTTCGTGTCGCGAATGATTGGTTCCGATCGTGGTGGGAGTGGGAGTGGGAAACGTGGCGAGTGGAATCGGGCGGGGCGAAAACGTGGATCGTACGGTTGTGGTCATCGGTGGGGGGTACGGCGGCGCCGCGGTCGCGAAAGCGCTCGACGAGGAGACGGACGTCGTACTCATAGACCCCAAGGACGCGTTCGTTCATGCGGCGGGGGCGCTGCGGGCGCTGGTCCGGCCCGACTGGGCGGGGCACATCTTCTTTCCGTACGACACCCTGCTGCGGCGCGGCACCGTCCGCCGTGAGCGTGCCGCCTCGGTGGATCCGGGCGGCGTCACCCTGGCCTCGGGGGAGCGGATCGGGGCCGCACATCTGGTCCTCGCCACCGGTTCGGACTACCCGTTCCCGGCCAAGATGGACACCGACCTCTCCGGAGAGGCTCTGGAGCACATCCATGAGGCCCATGCCGAACTGGCCGCGGCCGAGCGCGTACTGATCGCCGGCGCCGGACCGGTCGGGCTGGAGCTCGCCGGCGAGATCAAGGCGGTGTGGCCGGGCAAGCACGTGATCATCACCGACCCCGCGGGCCGGCTGGTCCCGGGCTTCCTGCCGGAGTTCCGCGAGGAACTGCGCAGGCAGCTGGACGCGCTCGGTGTGGAGCTGCGACTGGGCACCGCCCTGGCCGGGCAGCCGCCCACCGGGCCGGGCCGGGGCAAGTCCTTCACCGTGGCCACCACCGATGGCGAAGAGATCTCCGCCGACATCTGGTTCCGCTGCTACGGCGGGCGCACCAACAGCGACTACCTCGCCGACGGCCGGGTCGCCGTACGCACCCCGCAGGGCCGGGTCCGGGTCACCGAGACGCTCAACGTCGAGGGTCACGACCACATCTACGCTCTCGGGGACATCACGGACCTGGCCGAGGCCAAGATGGCCGGCTACGCCATGAAGCACGCCGAGGTGGTGGTGGAGAACATCCTCGCCCAGGTGCGTGGAGGGCGGCCCACGGCCACCTACCGGCCGTCCCCCGTGCCCTCGGTGCTGCTGCCGCTCGGCCCCGGCGGCGGGGTGGGGCAGGTGCCCACGCCCGACGGGCCCGCTCTCCTGCCGGCGTCGGCGGTCAGCGAGTACAAGGGCTTGGACCTGTTCACCGGCCGGTTCGCCGCGCTGTTCGGAGTGGCGCGCGGGTAGGGCCCGTGGTGCTCAGCGGACGGGCGCGGGCGGGGCGCCCTCCTCGGGCTCCATGAAGACCACCGGAACCTTGTTGCTCAGTACCAGCCGGCCGAGCAGCGTCGCGAGCTGCTCGCGGTCCGACTCGTCGAGGTCCGCCGACAGGGCGTCCACCCGACGGCAGGTCCCGGCGTAGAACGCGTCCGCCAGGGCGTCGCCCGCCGGCGTCAGGGCGACCCGGACCGCGCGGCCGTCCTCGGGGTCGGGTTCGCGGCGCACCAGGCCGCGCTGGACGCTGCGGTCCACCAGGCCGGTGAGGCTCGACTTCGCCAGCCCCAGCATCGCGCCGAGCTCGCTCATCCCGTACGGCTGCACCATCAGCACGCAGAGCAGCTGCCCCTGCTGCGCGGTGATTCCGTGCTCGCGGCCGGAATCGGCATACACGGCATTCACCAGGAACGAGGAGCGCACCAATGCGGTGACGACCCCCATCTGTCCGCACTCGGCCTTTCGCATTCGCCCAGAATACGGCAGGCCGTGACGGTTCGGCCTCGGCGTGGGTGGAGCATTCGCGCCTGCCTGCTGACATTCGTGGTGCGAACTATGTGCGGAGGGGATGATGCGGGCTCCTCCGACAGCAAGGCGGCCGGCGACGGGGTGGTCACCCCCTCGCCGGCCGCGTATGCGTCCGAGCCGGTCAGTCCCGGCGGATCGTGATCGTCGTCCACGCCCCGACGTGCACCTGGTCGCCGTCCTGGAGGGGTACGGGGACATAGGGCTGGATCGGGTCCTCGGCGCCGTTGAGCGTGGTGCCGTTCGTCGAGTTCTGGTCGACGACGGCCCAGCTGCTGTCCGGCTGCTGCACCAGCACCGCGTGCTGGTGCGAGACGCCCGGGTCCTCCGGCGGCACGGACAGGTCGATGTCGGGGGACTCGCCCGTGCTGTGCCGACGGCGGCCGATGGTGATCTGGTTGCCGATGAGCGGGAGTTGCTGCTCGGGGGAGTACGCCGGGAGGTTGAGCCCGGTGGCCTCGGGGCCGCTGCGCTGCATCATCGCCAGGAAGTACTCGCGGTCGGGCGCGATGACCGCGGTCCAGTTCATGGACTGCGGTGCCTGACCCTGGTTCGGCCCATGACCCTGGCCTTGGTCCTGCCCGGGGCCCTGAGGGCCCGGGCCCTGGTTCTGGCCCGGGTAGGGCTGCTGCACCGGGCTCTGCGGGCCCTGGGCCTGCGAGGGCGGCGACAGCAGCCAGTCGTCACCACCGGTCTGGGGTGCCTGCGGCTGCGGCGGGGCAGGCGGCCCGGGCTGCTCGAAGACCGGGGGAGCCGTCTGCTGGAACGTGGGCGAAGCGCTCTGCTGCTGGAACGGCGGCGGAGGACCCTGCTGCACCTGCTGTCCCTGCTGGAACGGCGACGGGGGGCCCTGCTGTCCCTGCTGCTGGAACTGGGGCGGGGGCGGCGGGCCCTGTTGCCCCTGCTGCTGGAACGGCGGGGGAGGCGAGCCCTGCGGAGAGTTCTGCTGCTGAGCGTGCTGCTGGCCCTGGGGGAAACCCTGCGGTCCCCCCTGGGGCCCCTGCTGCTGGAACGGCGGCGGGGGCGGCCCCTGCTGTCCCTGCTGCTGGAACGGGTGAGGGGCATGCTGCCCCGGTGCCGGGGGCCCGGGCCGGCCCGGGCCGGAGGAGAGCGGCTCGGCCGACCGGTTCACCTGCGAAGGGCGCGAACTCTGGTACTCGAACGGATCGCGGGGCTCGCGCGGCTGCGGCGGGCCGGGCGGCTGCTGGGCCTGGAAGCCCGGCGGCAGATTGAGACCGGGAACCGGACCGCCGGGACCGCCCGGGCCACCAGGAACGCCGTGCTGCGGCGCCAGCGGCGTGTACGACGTCGCGGTGTTCGTGAGGAAGTTCCAGCGGCACTCCTCGCAGAAGGGCGCCATGGGCTCCCGCGGGGTGCGGCACTGGGGGCAGAGTTCGGCCTGCTGGGTCGCATCGGGGCCGTGACCCTGCGGGTATCCGTAGCCGGGCGCGGGTGGCGGGGGAGGTGGCGGGGGAACGGCGCCCGCAGGCGCACCCGCCGCGGCCATGCGGTGGCCGCAGACCTCGCACCAGTCCTCGGAACCCGACTGGTGTCCGTTCGGGCAGGTCGGCATGTCGGCGCTTCCCCCTCTCCTCGTCCGGCCCCGGGGGCCGTCATTTTCCTTGCGCAGCCGCCCGGCGGACCTGGCCGGTCGGGCGGCTCGGCAGTGCGGATGTGTGGTTATTTCTTGACGCGAACCGTCTTCGTGGAGCGCGTTTCGAGTGTCATCTCGTCCGCTTCCGCGACCTTCGCCTTCAGTCGCACAGTACCGGTCGCCGCGTCGACGACATCTACCACCTTCGAAAGCAGTTTCGCAGTGTCCTCGTTCCCGGACGCCGATGCCAACTGCACCGCCCGGCCGAGTTTGGCCGTCGCGCCGTCGAAGTCTCCCGACTTGCGTGCATCGAGACCCTGCTGGATGGCTTGTGCCAGTTCCGCCTGGCCCGTGTAGTGCGCGACCTGCGGATTGATCGAGGTCGACGCCACCATGTCGTCCGTCCACACCGCCCGTACCAGCCCCTGCGAGAGCGTCTGGGGCGTACCGCCCGCGGGGGCGGGAAGGATCAGCGAGACGCGGGCAGCCAGCATCTCCTGCCCGATGCCGGCTTCCGGCACCTGCACGCACACGTGGTAATCGCGGGACTCGTCGCCCCAGGAACCGGTGGGGTAGTCGCCTGCGCGGGGACCGGCCTCCGTGCGCCGGTCGGTCAGTTCGGCCACGGTCGGCGCGACCTGCTTCACGAACTTGATCTCCACGCCGACCGGGGTCCAGAGCCGCAGCGCGACGTCCGCGACCTCCTTGCCCATCGCGTTCTCCATCATCTGCGTGAAGTCCGCGGCCAGCCCCGCCGGGTCGGCGACGATGTCGGCCGTGCCGAGCAGCGCCGAGGCGATCGCTGTGACCTCTTTCACCTCCCAGTCGGTGCCCACGCCGCGGGCGTCGCAGGTGAACCGGCCCGCGCACGCGTCGAGCGCGGCCCGCAGATCCTCCGGGGCCTCGTGCTCGTTGCGCCCGTCCGTCAGCAGGATCCCGTGCCGGATCTCCACGTCGGCGGCGCCGAGCAGCCGGTCCGTCAGCCGCAGCCAGGTCCCGATCGCCGTACCGCCGCCCGCACTGAGCCGGCGCAGGGCCTCCTTGGCCTGGGCCTTGGTCCGAGCATCGGCGACGGCGAGCCGACCGTTGCCCGGGTAGACCTCCTTGGCCACGTGCGTTCCGCCGACCACGGCGAAGGAGGTGCCGTCGCGCAGGGTGTCGATCGCCGCCGCCGTCGCGTCGCGGGCATTGCGCATCTTCGTGGGCGGGTAGTCCATCGAACCCGAGCAGTCCACCATGATCACCACGGCCGCGTTCGCCGCGCCGCCCGGCAGCTGCGAGTTCGCCGTACCCGTCAGCGGAACACCGCCGGTGGTGCCGCCCCCGGTCGAGGTGACCGTGATGATGCCGTTGACCTCACGGCCGCCTTCGGGCAGATATTCGTTCTGATACACCTCGACGGAGAACTGCGGCACGTTCGACTTGGAGAAGTTGGCCATCTGATCGGCTCCTTGAGGCTCCACATGTCAGATGAAGACAGATGCGCGGACAAAGTCATCGGGGGGTGCGGGACCGGACGGAACAGGTCTGGACGGAACGGATCTGGACGGAACGGGACCGGACGGAACAGGTCCGGACGGAAAGGGATTTGGAGGGACCCACTGTTTCAGGCGGATCCTGCCCCTTGCGGCGCCACGGCGAACGGCACCAGGGCCACTGTTACGTTGTCGTGGCCCCCGCCGTCCAGAGCGTGCCCCACCAGCACCTGGGCGCCGCGCAGCGGCCGTTCGTACGCGTCCTCGGGCACTGCGGCGGCCATCTCGGCCGCGGACTCCGCGTAGTTCCACAGGCCGTCCGTGCAGACCACCACGAGTCCCGGCCGGTCCGGTTTGAACGACGCGGTGTGCGGCTCCAGTTCGTAGGCGTCCGCGCCGAGCCAGCCCGTGATGGCGTGGGCGCGCTCGTCGGCGTACGCCTCCGCCTCGTTCATCAGGCCGGCCGCGACCATCTGCGCGGCCCAGGAATCGTCCTCGGTGAGCCGGGCCGGCGGACTGCTCCGGTCCGCGGGCACCCAGTACACGCGGCTGTCGCCGACCCAGCCGACGACCAGCAGGCCGCTCGCCATGATCGCGCCGACCAGGGTGCAGGCCGGGGCGTTCTGGTGGCGGTGCGGATCGTGCTCCTGGGCCTGACCGGGGTCCTGCGCAAGCCGGTTGACCGACTCGGCGGCGGCGACGATCGCCTCGTGCATCGCCTGCTGCGGATGCGTGCCGCGCGGCAGCGACTCCAGCAGCGCCTCGTTGGCGGTGTGCGCGGCGGCGGCCGAGGCCTCGTCGGGCCTGCTGGCCGACGACACCCCGTCGCAGACGATCGCGACGACGGCCGGGGAGCCGTCGGGCAACGCGGTGGTCGACACCGCGAAGGAGTCCTCGTTGCGGTGATGACGCAGTCCGCGGTCGCTGACGGCGGCGACCGACTCGAGCTCCTGCTCCATGTGGTCGCGCTCGCGAGGCTGGGCGTGGCCGCAGTTCTCGCAGTAGCCGTCGTTGTCGACACGACCGGCCCGGCAGGCCACACACACCTTGGTGCCGGCCGACGGGGTCAGCGTGGGGTCGGGGGAGGTACGGGGATCGGGCGCCGCCTCCGCCGGGGCCGCGGGAGCGGCCAGCTCGAAGTCCCCCGACGCGTCGGGCCCGTCGAAGCGGACGCCCTGCGCGCCGTCGGCGGGCGGCGGCGCCGAACGCTCCGCGCCCGGGGCGGAGCCGGGCACGTGCCCGGCTCCGGGCGCCGTCGTCCCGGGGGCCGGCCCGAAGCCGCCACCCGGCGCGGTCTTCCCCGCCGGGACGGCGATGGCGATCGTCGGGTGGTCCTGCGGCGGCTCGGGCACGGCCGAAAGGTCGTACCCGCACGCACCGCAGAACAGGTCCCCCGGCTCCAGCGGCTCCTGGCAGCCGGGACACCTCGACAAGGCAGTCTCCTGGTGCTTCTGCGACATGTTCACACCCACGTTCGGGGGCGGAAACGGTTGGCCCGCTCCACCAGTTCGATCCTCTCGTCACCGGGCTCCGCAAGCCGGGCGAGCATCCGGTACGACCTCTCCAGTCCGAAACGCAGGCCGCGCTCGTCCAGTTCACTGCCGAGCAGCGTCTTCCCCTGCGCCCCGGCGTACGGGACCGGCTTCGGGTCCGAGGGCCGAGCCGTGGGACTACCGGAGAGTACCCAGTCGAGGGCCGTCCCCAGCACCTCGGTCGACAACTGCTCGCGGCGCACCGCGTCCAGGCCGAGACCGGCCAGCCCCGAGACCTGGGCCGACGCCGCCATCAGATCGGTGATCAACGGCTCGTCCGGGGCCCGCTCCCGCAGCCGGGCCCGCACCGCGGCGACCCGGGCCGCCGTGAAGTGGATCGACGCCTCCGGCACCGACTCCAGGGTCCTGACGGAGCCGATCCGGTCCCCGGCCGCGAGCTGCACCCGGGCCAGGCCGAACGCCGCGCTCACGAAGCTCGGGTCGGTCATCCACACCAGCCGGTAGTACTCGGCGGCGTTGTCCAGCTGGCCCAGGACCTCCGCGCAGATGCCGAGGGCCAGCTTCGGCGCGGGCTCCCCGGGAAACGCGTCGTAGACCGCGTCGAAGGACAGCGCCGCGTTCTCCTTGTCACCGGACACCAGGGAGGTGAGTCCGCGGTACCAGACCACCCGCCAGTCGTCCGCGTGCTGCGCCTCCAGCGAGGCCAGGGTCTCCTTCGCGCCGCCGAGGTCGTTCATCTCCAGCAGGGCCCGCAGCTCGCGCAGCCGCGTCTCCAGCGAGGCGGCCGGCACGGCCTGCAGCGCGGCGATCAGTTCGGCGGGTGCCGAAGCCATCACCCCGGCCAGGAAACCCGCGTTGGGGTCACTCGCGTCGACGCGGGGGACCGGCAGCGCGAGCGAGGTCCCGCGCACGTCGAGCCCGGCGAGCCGGGGACCGGTCGCACTGTCCGGCCCCGGCACCGTGCCCGGCACCGCGACCGGGACCCGTGGGGGCGGGATGGCCGCCTGGGTCTGCGCGTACGGGGGCGGGGCACCGTTGCCCGCGCCGGCCGGAGCGCCGCCGCGGATGTGTGTGGTGGTGGAGGGCAGTGGTCCGGCCCCCGCGGTGAACCCGGGAGGCGGACCGGCGGGCAGGGCGCCCGGGACACCGCCCGGCGGCGCCACCGGGGCCGGCGGGGATGCGGGATGCGCCACCGCCGCTCGGCCGCCCCGCCGCCGCCCGAAGATCCCGGGCCTGCCGGGCTCCGGCGACCTGGCGCCCAGACGGGAGACATCACCGGTCCGGATGGTGAAGAGCTCCGTGTCGGTGACGCGCAACTCCGCACCGAACAGCGTCGAAAGAGCCGGACGCGGGCGCCCGCTCTGCAGCGACACCACCTCGCGCAGCACGCCCGTCAGCTGCTCCGCCATCTCGGAGGCGGAGGCGAACCGCCGTGCCGGATCGGGATCGGTCGCCCGCACCAGCAGCCGGTAGAACGACTCGTAGGTCCGGAACACCTCGATGTTGTCCGGGTCCGGCAGCGAGTCCACGAAGACGTTCGTGTACCCCTGGAAGTCGAAGGTGAGCACCGCGAGCGTCCGCGCGACCGTGTACAGGTCCGAGGCCACCGAAGGGCCCGCCTCCCCGACCTCCGGCGCCTGGTACCCCACCGTGCCGTAGATGGCCGACTCCTCGTCGTCCATCCTGCGGACCGCGCCCATGTCGATCAGCTTCAGCTGGTCCTCGGTCTGGATCGCGTTGTCGACCTTGAAGTCGCAGTACAGGAGGTTGCGGCTGTGCAGGTGGCCCAGCGCCTCCAGCGCCTCGATGCCGAACGCGCACGCCTGCTCGACCGGCAGCGGATCCCGCTTCCCGGCCGGGGTGCGGCGCTCGTTGGCGATCTCCTTGAGCGCCTTGCCGCCGACGTACTCCATGACGATGTAGCCGTCGAGGGAACCGGTCCGCTGGTCGAGGTGCTCGACGAAGTTGTAGATCCGGACGATGTTGGAGTGCTCGATCTCGGCGAGGAACCGTCGCTCCGAGATGGCCGCCGCCATGGCGTCCTGGTCACCGGTGTCGAGCAGACCCTTGAGCACCACCCACCGGTCGGAGACCGCCCGGTCCACCGCGAGGTACACCCAGCCGAGGCCGCCGTGCGCCAGACAGCCCGAGACCTCGTACTGCCCGTGGACGATGTCGCCACCTTGGAGCTTGGGCGTGAAGGAGTACGGGTGGCCGCACTTGGTGCAGAACCCCTCCGTACGCCCCGGCCGCTCACCCCGGGCCCGGCCCACCGGCGCCCCGCAGTCCGAACGCGAGCAGAAACGCTTGCGCTCGGGCACCTCCGGGTTCTTCATCACAGCGGTGCGCGGATCGGGGCGCGGCACGTCCGGTACGAGCACCAGCCCGGCGCCCAGCCGGTTGCGGCTCGAGGAACCGGTCGACTTGGCGGAGGAACGCACCGAGACCGAACGCGACGTGGTGCTTCCGGACAGCGCGCGCGAGAGCCGCCCCGAAACCGAACGCCGCGAGGTCGACGAGCGTGAGGAGGACCGCGAGGACGCCCTCGACGAGGACTGCGAACTGCTGCGGGCCGAAGCGCTGTTGCTGCCCCTGCTGCCCACGCCGCCGCCCGCGATCCCGGTCGGCGGCGAACTCACCATGCCGTTCGGCGAGACGACCGGTGCCAGACCGCAGGTGTCGCAGTACAGCTCACCGCCGCCCATGTCCTCGTAGTTGCCCTCGCACGCGGGGCGCTGGCACTGCGTACTCATGGTCATTCCCCCTGTTCGCCCCGCCGCCGCAGCGGCCACGATGCTCCGTCACTACCCGTCATGCACGCCATGTGCCATGGGAAACCCGGCCGTTTCACAGGCGCCCCCGCCGGTCCTCGGGGCCGGACGGCCCGCGTCCGGCCAGCATGTCCAGCGCCGCGTCCTGAAAGCGCTGTACCGCCAGCGCCGCGACCCGCAGATCGCACGGCGCGCTCCACAGCATCCGGCGCGCCGCGTCGTAACGCTCGATGAGGACCGGGTCCTCCGCCAGGCCGTGCCGGGCCACCTTCGCCTTGTACGCGTCGAGCCGGCCGCGCAGCTCCGCCCGGACGGCCAGCGGCGCCGTGACCGCTGTCAGCTGCTCCCGGGCCCGCAGCAACTCCTCGCCGGCCTGCTGCTCCAGGGACTCCAGGAGTGGTGAGAGCCGATGCCACTGTGCGTGCCTGCGGTACTCCGACGCCGCGGCCAGCCGCTCCTGGAGCGCTGTCGGCGGGCCGTTGACCGCGGGCACCTCGGAGGCGGCGATCTTCGCCAGCACCTCACCGCGCGCCGCCCTGGCCTCTGCCAGGGTGCGGTCGGCCCGGGACAGGACATCGCGCAGCTGGACGAGGCGCTGCTCGGCGTCCTGCCGGACCGCGAGCACCGCCTCGACCTCACGCCGTACCTCGTCCAGCGCCCGTGCCGCCCGGTCATAGCGCGTCGTGTCCGGGCGGCCGCCACCCGGCGCCGAACTGCCGGGCCCCGGCAGCCAGAACGCCAGCGGGTCGGAGATCACCTGCACCCGCAGCGTGGTCAGCTCCTGGACGATCGACTCCAGGTCGTCGCCCGACGGGTGTTCCCCGGGCCGTACGCCGACCGAGTGCGCCAGCGAGTGGGTGCGGCGCAGCTCGGCGGCGAGGAGATCTATCCGGGCGGGCATCGCGGACCACACGGAGTCGGAGGCGACGACCATGTCGAGCGAGCGTGCGTACAGCTCGTTCATCCGCTGGACCAGTTCCTCCAGCGTGAAGCGCTCCGAGAGCCGGGCCGGGCCGGTGATCGACGGGTTGTGGGCGGCGGCGGCATGCGCCACCGTCACCCCCTGGCCACGCAGCAGCTCGGTGAGCGCCACCAGGTCCTCGCGGTTGGGCTGACGACGCCGGGACCGCACCTCGCGCGCCCGGTTCAGTGCCCCCGCGTACGCGTCGAAATAGGTCCACAGCAGCGTGATCGACTGTTCGGTGGTGCTCCAGCGCTCCTTGGTGACACCGGTGAGGTCGGCGCCCTCCAGCAGCCGGCGCCCGGCGTGGTCCTGCAGGGCGAGGAGCGAGGTCTCGATCGCCTCGTGCTCCGCGCCGAGCCGGGCCAGCGCACGGTCGGCCTCGTCCCGGTCCATGACCGGGCCGGGAGGCCGGGACGCGTAGCTGGGGAAGGGGCCCGCGACGCCCATCGATCACCTCTCCGCTCTTCCTGCCGGGCGGGGGCCCGGCAGGATCAGTGCTGCCAACCCGCCGTCCGGGTGCGTGTGCCCCCCTGATCCGGCCTGATCCGAACGAAACGCCCTAGTCGTTCCGGTACTTGGGCGCCGGTGGCTCCTCTATTCCGGGCAGGCCGTCGGCCAGCCAGTGACGGTACGAGATCATCCAGGGGCTGTTCGCGCCACCGGCGCGGTAGCCGACGAGCACCTTGTTGACCCGGGACACCAGGTCGTCCGCGCCCTTCTTCGTGGCCACGCCGTAGTACTCGGTGGTGAAGGGGTCGCCCTTGAGCTCCACGGCAGGGTCCTGTGCGGCCTGGCCGGCCGCGAGGGCGTTGTCCGTGACGACCGCGTCGACCTCACCCATCTGGAGCCGCACGAGGCAGTCCAGCTGGTTGGGGACGGTGAGCATGTCCTCGTCGGCCTCGGTGCCGTCGTGCTTGTCCTTGAACACGGAGCCGAACGACTCCTTCTGCAGCGCCTCGTACGCGGTGGAGCCCTCGGCGGTGCAGACCCGCTTGCCGGCCAGCGAGGAGTTGAAGCCGGTGATCTCCGCACCCTTCTTCGGGTCCGCCTTCGGGTCGGCCTTCGGCGCGAGGACCTGCTGGCCGGCCTGGAAGTAGGCCGTGGAGAACGACACCTGGTCCAGCCGGGCGCAGTTGATGGTCATCGTCCGGACGACGACGTCGACCTTGTCGTTCTCCAGCGCGGCGATGCGCTGGTTGGTGGGGATCGCCCGGAAGATCACCTTGTCCGGGCTGCCCAGGATGTCCTCGGCGATGGCCCGCACCAGGTCGATGTCGAAGCCTTCGAGATTCCCGGACTCCGGGTTGCGAAAGCCCCACTGGAAGCTGTTCTGGTCGACGCCGGCGATCAGCTTGCCGCGCTCCCTGATCCGCTGGATCGCGTCGCCCTCCGGCCGGCCCGGCGCCAGGCTGGCCTCCGGGTCCGTGCAGTCGTCGGCCCGCGCCTGGACGGCGTGGGTCGTCCCGGGCCCCGCGACCTTCGCGTCGAAGGGGTCCTCGCCGCCGTGGGAGAGCGGGAGCAGGGTCAGCGAGGCCGTCACCGCGCAGGCCGCGGCCATGGCGGTCACCCCGCCCCAGCCACGCAGCCGGTGCAGCCGGCCCCCGCGGGCCGTCCCCGGGCCCGTCATCGGGTCCTTCGCTGTCATCGCTTCCCCTGTCACCGGAACTCCGAGAGCCTGCGGTTGACCCCGACGATCGCCGCCACCGCGCCCAGCACGGCGAGGGCCGCGGCCCCGATCGGCAGCCCGCCCAGGGCCCCGCGCCCGTCCTCGGCGGCCTGGGTGAACTCGCTCTGCTCGTGGGCGAGCGCCTTCCGCAGCGCTTCGTCCACCCGGCTGAAGGACTGACCCGTCGAGTCCTCCGACCCGATGATCTGCTCCAGCGCGGTGTCGTAGTCGCCGCCGTCGTCGGTCTTGCGGGCGGTCCGGTGACGGCTCTGCCACTCGGTGACAGCCTTGATGGCATCCGCCACGGGCTTGCCGCCCTCGGTGTCACCGGTGTCGTCGGCGAGCTTCGCGGCCCGGCTCAGCTCTTCGCCGAGTGCCTTCATGCCCGTGCCGTAGTCGGTCTCGTACTTGTCCTTCTTGCCGTCCGCGGTGAGCACCGCGCCACGCGCGACCACCGTGAGGTTCTCGCTGGAGCGCGCCTTCAGCGAGTCGATGCGCGCCCGGTTCAGCACGTCCAGGGACTGCTGGCCGTGTGTGTTGGCCTCGGCCAGATCGGACCGGGCCACCGTGTGCCCCACCGCCAGCCACAGCAGCACCACGGTCGCCGCCGCGGTCGCCGCGAGCAGACCGTGGTTGAACACCCGGTTCGTCCTGCGGTAGTTGCGACGCTGGGCCCAGAACAGTACGCCCAGCGCGATGACCCCGATGCCGAGGGAGAAGAACGGCCACGTCCGGGCGGAGTGGTAGTCCTGGTCGAGCCGGTCCGTCTCCGCGGTGTAGAGCCGCTCGGCGGCCGGCAGCAGCTCGTTCGACATCTTCTGGTTGGCGTACCGGAGGTAGGCTCCGCCCAGCGGCAGCCCCTGCCGGTTGTTGGCGCGGGCGCGCTCGATCAGTCCGGTGTAGCGCGGGAGTTCCTTGTTGAGCGTGGTGATCTCATGGCCGGACTCCGTCGACGAGTCCGTGTTGGCCGCGGCCTTCACCAGCAGCCGCGAGGCGTCGTCGATGTCCTTCACGTACTGGTCGTGGACCGCCTTCGGCTCCTGCGGTCCGGCCAGGAAGCCGCTCGCGGCCGCCGCGTCCGCATCGGCCAGCGAGCGGTAGATGCCCGCCGCGTCCGCGCTGAGCGGCTGGCTGCGTTCCACCACGTCGTTGGCAGCTGCCGCGCGGTCACTGATCTCGAACGCCGTCACCGCCCCGAACGCGACGACGAGCAGAGCCAGCACGGCTCCGATGATCTGGAGCCGGCCGGGCTCGGTGGTCGCCGCGGCACGCAGCCGCTCGGTCACCACGGCCCGGACGCTGTGCGGCGGCGGCGCGGGTGCGGCCGTCGCCGGCGCATGCTGCTGCTCCGGCGCGTGCTGCGGCGCCGGTCGCACACTCGGCGGGTATGTCACTTGACCTCCCCCTCGGTCACTGACGGTGGCCCGCCCCCCGGCCGATCGGGGGACTGGTACCCGGCCAGAAGTATGGCCGCAGGGAACGGTGTCCACATGGTGAACGCCAGGATCCTGCACCGGTCCATCAAGCAGCCAACTGTGATCAGCCGCGGTCACACAGCATTCGATCAAGGTCGACGCCGCCGATCAAGACGATCGGCGGAGCAATCCCCGAAGCAATCCCCGAAGTCCCCGAATCAATCCCCGAAGCGGATCGATCTCCCCACCCATGAACACGTCCGGGGCAACTGATCGGTTCCCGTACGCAGAAGACGTCCCGTAGCCCGAAGGTTACGGGACGCCTCCGACACGTTCCGGCGCGGCGGTCCGTCAGACGTACTGCTCCCGCAGCCTGGCGTGCACCCGGGGCGCCGCACCCGTGTGGTCCAGGCCGAGCAGCCCGGCGCCCAGCACCGGGGACTCCTTCATCACCCGCACCACCGCCTTGGGGGCCCGCACGGCGAGGAGTTCGGCGATCCGTCCGTCCAACTGGGGGTGGCGGGCGGCCAGCACGCTGCCGCCCAGGACCACCGGAGCCTCCTCCCCGAGCAGCCCGAGGCGGGAGAGCGCCACCGAGGACAGCGCCACGACCTCGTCGGCCAGCCGGTCCACGAGCCCGCGCGCCACCGCGTCGCCGGCGGCGGCGGTCGCGAACAGCACCGGCGACAGCTCATGCCGCCGCCCGGACTCGATCCGGCCCAGATGCATCGCCTCGATCAGCGCGTACATCGAGTCGAGCCCGAAGTGCGCGGGCAGCGCGCGGGCCAGTTCGGTGGGTTCACCGCGGCCGTCCTCGGCACGCGAGGCGAACCACATCGCTTCCTCGGAGAGCCCCGAACCGCCGCCCCAGTCACCGGAGATCCGGCCGATCGCGGGGAATCGCGCGGTCCGCCCGTCCGGCACCATGCCGACGCAGTTGATCCCCGCACCGCACACGACGGCCACTCCGCGCGGCTCGTCGGCCCCGGCCCGCAGGATCGCGAAGGTGTCGTTGCGCACCTCCACCGTGCGACCCCAGCCACGGGCGCGCAGCGCATCGGTCAACTGCGCCTCCTCGACCGGCAGATCGGCGTTGGCGAGGCAGGCGGACACATGGGCGACGGACCCGGCGTCCGCACCGGCCGAGGCCAGCGCCTCCTCCACCGCGGCGCCGAGCACGTCCACGGCCGTACCGACACCGACCACCGGCGGCTGGAAGCCGCCGCCCCGGGCCGTGGACAGCACGGTGCCGTCCTCACCGATGAGTGCCACATCGGTCTTGCTGTTCCCCGCGTCGATCGCGAGGACCGAACCGTTCACGCCCACGCGAGGTGCTCCCGGTTGTGCGCGACCAGCTTGTCGGTGAGCGCCTCGGCGTACTCGAACTGGCCGATCAGGGGGTGCGCGAGCAGTGCCTTGAAAACCCGGTCGCGGCCACCGCGCAGGGCGGCCTCCAGCGCCAGGTCCTCGTACGCCGTCACATTGGCGATCAGACCGGCGTACAGCGGGTCCAGCTCCGGCACGGCGAGGGGTGTGGCACCCGTCCCGTCGACCCGGGCCTGGACCTCGATGACCGCGTCGTCCGGCAGGAACGGCAGCGTCCCCTTGTTGTACGTGTTGACCACCTGCACCGCGGAGCCGCCGCCGCCGAGGAGCGAGGCCGCCAGGTCCACGGCCGCCTCCGAGTAGAAGGCCCCGCCCCGCTTGGCGAGCAGCGCGGGCTTCTCGTCCAGCGCCGGGTCCCCGTACATGGCGAGGAGTTCCTTCTCCATCAGGGCGACCTCGGCAGCCCGGGAGGGCTTGGTGCCGAGCTCCCGCACGACCTCGTCGTGCGCGTAGAAGTAGCGCAGGTAGTACGAGGGGACCACGCCGAGGCGGTCCACGATCGCCCGCGGCATGTGCAGGTCGTCCGCGATCGCGTCGCCGTGCTCGGCGATCAGCCGCGGCAGTACGTTCTCGCCCTCGGGGCCGCCGAGACGCACCCCGAGCTCCCAGCTCAGGTGGTTCAGCCCGACGTGGTCGAGGTGCACCTCACCGGGCGCCACATCGAGCAGCCGCGCGAACTTGCGCTGGAAGCCGATCGCCACGTTGCACAGGCCCACGGCCTTGTGGCCGGCCTGGAGCAGCGCCCGGGTGACGATGCCGACCGGGTTGGTGAAGTCGATGATCCAGGCGTTCGGGTTGGTGCGCCGGACGCGTTCGGCGATGTCCAGGACGACCGGGACGGTGCGCAGGGCCTTGGCGAGGCCGCCGGCCCCGGTGGTCTCCTGGCCGATGCAGCCGCACTCCAGAGGCCACGTCTCGTCCTGGTTGCGGGCGGCCTGGCCGCCCACGCGCAGCTGGAGCAGGACCGCGTCGGCGTCGGCGACGCCCGCGTCGATGTCCGAGGTGGTGACGATCCTCCCCGGGTGGCCCTGCTTGGCGAAGATCCGCCGGGCGAGGCCGCCGACGAGTTCGAGCCGGTGGGCGTCCGGGTCGACGAGCACGAGCTCCTCGACCGGCAGGGTGTCCCGCAGCCGGGCGAATCCGTCGATCAGTTCAGGTGTGTAGGTGGACCCGCCACCCACTACTGCGAGCTTCATGAATCAGCCCTTTACTCCGGTCAGTGTGACGCCCTCGACAAATGCCTTCTGTGCGAAGAAGAAGACGACGATCACAGGGGCCATGACCAGAACGGTCGCGGCCATGGTCAGGTTCCAGTCGGTGTGGTGTGCGCCCTTGAAGGACTCCAGTCCGTAACTCAGGGTCCAGGCCGCCGGGTTCTCGGAGGCGTAGATCTGCGGGCCGAAGTAGTCGTTCCAGGCGTAGAAGAACTGGAAGAGGGCGACGGCGGCGATGCCCGGCTTGGCCATCGGGATCACGACGCGCAGCAGGGTGCGGAATTCACCGCAGCCGTCGACCTTCGCCGCGTCGAGGTACTCGTCGGGAATGGTCAGCAGGAACTGCCGCAGCAGGAAGATGGAGAACGCGTCGCCGAACGCCATCGGGATGATCAGCGGCCAGAGCGTGCCGGACATGTCGAGCTGCTTGGCCCAGAACAGGTACATCGGGATCACGACGACCTGCGGCGGCAGCATCATCATCGAGATGACGAGCATCAGCGACAGGTGCCGGCCGCGGAAACGGAACTTGGCGAGCGCGTACGCCACGGGCAGCGAGGACACGACCGTGAGGACGGTGCCCAGGCCCGCGTACAGCAGGGTGTTCTTCCACCAGGTCAGGAAGCCCGGGGTGTCGAACACCTGCTTGTAGTTGCTCCACTCGAAGGGGTGCGGCCACAGGTCACGGGTCAGTGCCTGCTCGTCGCTCATCAGCGAGGTGAGGAAGAGGAAGACGAACGGCAGCACGAAGAAGAGCGCGGCCGCGACGCCGAGCGAGTGCACACCGATCCAGTGCAGCAGCGCCTTGCGGCGCGCGACGCGCTCGGCCGGAGTGACGGGGTCACTCACCGGGCCGGCGGCCTTCGGTGTGTCGAGAACCTGCGCCACGTCACTCACCTGCCTGGATCAGTCCGCTGCGGCGCCGCATCAGGAGTGCGGTGAACGCCATGGCGAGGACGAAGAGAACGAGCGCGACCACACAGGCGGAGCCGTAGTCGAAGCGCTGGAAACCGAGGTTGTAGACCAGCTGCGGGAGCGTGAGTGTCGACTTGTCGGGATAGCCCGGTTCGAACTGCTGCCCGGAGCCGCCCATGACACCGGACGCGACCTTCCCGGCCACCAACGGCTGGGTGTAGTACTGCATCGTCTGGATGATGCCGGTGACCACGGCGAACATGATGATCGGCGAGATGTTCGGCAGCGTGACGAAGCGGAACCGCTGGTAGGGGCCCGCCCCGTCCAGCTCCGCCGCCTCGTACTGCTCCTTCGGCACGTCGAGGAGTGCGGCCATGAAGATCACCATCAGGTCGCCCACCCCCCACACCGCGAGGGCGGTCAGAGCCGGCTTGGACCAGGTGGGGTCGGTGAACCAGCCGGGGGTGCCGAGACCGAGCTCCCCGAGGATCGAATTGACCGGCCCCGTACCCGGGTTGAGCAGGAAGACGAACCCCAGCGTGGCGGCGACCGGCGGTGCCAGGTACGGCAGGTAGAACAGCGTCCGGAAGACGCCGGTCCCCGTCTTGATCTTGGTGATCAGCATGCCGATGCCGAGTCCGAAGACCACCCGGCAGGCCACCATGACCACGACCAGCCACAGCGTGTTGCGCAGCGCGGGCCAGAACAGCGGGTAGTCGTTGAAGACGAACGACCAGTTCTGCAGCCCGCTGAACTCGGGGGCCGAGAATCCGTCGTAGCTGGTGAAGGAGAAGTAGAGCGTGGAGATCAGCGGGTAGGCGAAGAAGACGCAGAACCCGATCAGCCACGGCGACATGAAGGCCGCCGTCCGGAGCGCCGAGCGGCGGCGCTTCGAACGGAGTGTGTACGTGCTCATCGCGCCGGCTCTACTTCGCCTGGTCGATCGCGGCGTCGATCTCCTTGGCGGTCTTCTCCAGACCTGCCTCGACGTCCTTCTGGGTGCCCTTCTCGACCTCGAAGGCGAGGTTCTGCAGGGACGTCAGGTACGCGCCGCCGTTCACCGAGGGCGGGGTGGTGGTGGACTTCGGGTTGGCCGCGATGTCCAGGAAGGTCTTGAAGCGCGGGTCGTACTTCAGCTTCGGCGACTTCAGCGCGGCGAGCGTGGAGGGCACGTTGTGGATGGCGTTGGCGAAGTTCACCACCGCGTCGGTGTCGGTCGTCATGAACTTCACCAGCTCCCAGGCGGCGTTCTGCTTGCCGGAGGTGGCGGCGATACCGGCGATGGTGCCCGTCAGATAGCCCTTGCCGTACGTGTCGGCCTCGTCGTCGGCGACGGGCATCGGGGCCACACCGATCTCGAACCCCGGCTTGGTGTCCTCGGCCATGCCGAGGCGCCACTCGCCGTCCAGCTGCATGGCCACCTGGCCGGTGTGGAACGGGTGCTTGGCGCCCCACTCGTCACCGAAGCCCGTACGGAACTTCTCCAGCTTCTGGTAGCCGCCGAGCGAGTCGACCAGTCTCTTCTGGTTGGTGAGCATCGCGGCGAATGCGGGGTCCTCGGCGATGTTCGACTTGCCGTCCGCATCGAAGTACGACGGGTTCCAGCTGCCGAGGTAGTGCTCGGTCGTCGACTCGTAGCCGTGGTAGTTCGGCATGAAGCCGAGCTGCTCGTACGAGTCGCCCTTGGTCTTCGTCAGCTTCTTGGCGTCGGCGGCGAACTCGGTCCAGGTCTTCGGCGGGCTCGTGATCCCGGCGTCCTTGAACGCGTCCTTGTTGTAGTAGAGGCCGTACGCGTCGCCCAGCAGCGGCACGGTGCAGCGCACGCCGTCGAACTGCGTGTACTCGTTCATCGCCTTCGGGAAGGTCGAGTCCGGGTCGATCCCGTCCTTCTTCAGGAACGGGTTGAGGTCGACGAAGGCCTTCGACGAACAGAACTTGCCCACGTTGTTCGTGGTGAACGACGAGACGACGTCCGGAGCCTTCGAACCGCCCGCGCGGAGTGCCTGGTTGATCTTGTCGTCGGTCATGTTGCCGACGACCTTCACGTGGATGTTGGGGTGCGCCTTCTCGAAGGCGTCGACCGTGTCCTGAATTCCCTTGACCTCGTTCGGGGCGCTCCAGCCGTGCCAGAAGTTGATGGTCGTCTCCTTGGACGCGTCATCACTGGCACCGGAGTCGCTCTGCCCGGTACAGGCGGAGGCGAACAGGGCTATCGCGGCGGTCGCGGCGAGCGCGACGGCCGGCTTCCGGCGGTTTCCGGACATGGTGGTGTCTCCCGATGAAGGGTTGGGACGGGGAAAGGGGGTGTACGGAAGGTATGGGGGTGTACGGAAGGCGGGGACGCGCGGGGTCAGCGCGAGGTGTCGAACACTTCGTCGCGGGTGGTGGCGAGCGCGCTCTCCAGTGCGCCGCGCAGTACGGGGCGGTGGGTCACCTCGCCGGTGATCAGCCGGGGCCGGGACGCCGCGAGCTCGGCGAGCTCGGCCGCCACCCGGCCGCGCAGCGGCTCCCCGCCGCGCGCGATCAGCTCACCGGACAGCACGACGACCTCGGGGTCCAGGACGGCGACCATGGAGGCGAGACCGGTGGCCAGACCGGTGGCGAACAGATCGAGCAGCCGGCCGTACGGCCCGCCCTCGTCCTGCGCCGCGGCCGCTGCCGCCCGGCCCACCAGCTCCGCCGCGACCTCGTGATGGGTGCCGGGACCGCGCACGGCCTCGTCGTCGATGCCGAGCTCTCGGGCCAGCCGGGCGAGCACCTGGGCGCCCGCCAGCTCCTGGAAGCCGCCCGCGTTCGCCTTGGTGACCTGGCGGACCAGTGGGGCGCCAGGCACCGGCAGGAAGCCGACCTCGCCGGCGCCGCCGGTGAAGCCGCGGTGCAGCCGGCCGTTGATGACGAGGGCGGCACCGAGCCCCTCCTCGTTCCACAGCAGCACGAAGTCGTCGTGTCCCCGCGCCGCGCCGAGCCGTTGTTCGGCCACCGCGACGAGGTTCACGTCGTTCTCGTACTCCACCGGCATCGGCAGGAAGGCCGCCAGCTCGTCCAGCAGGGTGGGGGAGTGCCAGCCGGGCAGGTGCGAGGCGTACCGCAGCCTGCCCGTGCCCGGGTCGAACGCGCCCGGCGTACCGATGACGACCCGGTGCACATCGGACCGCGTCAGCCCGGCCTCCTTGACCGCCCCGTCCAGCGCGTCCGCCACCTGGCGCACCACACTGTCGGCGCGCCGGCCCGGCGTCCGCAGCTCGAACTCACCCACCGTCTCACCCGTCACATCGGCGACGGCGGCGACGATCCGCTGGGCGTTCACATCGAGCCCCGCCACATGGGCGGACGAGGCGTTGACGGCGTACAGCTGCGCATTGGGCCCGGGTCGCCCGGCCGCGGTCCCGGTGGCGACGACCAGCCCGGCCGCCTCCAGCCGGGCCAGCAGCTGGGAGGCGGTGGGCTTGGAGAGCCCGGTCAGCTTCCCGATCCGCGTCCGCGACAGGGGGCCGTGCTCCAGCAGCAGATCGAGGGCGGCGCGGTCGTTCATGGCGCGAAGAACGCGGGGGGTACCCGGTGTGGTTCCGGCCATGGCCACTGCACCTGCCCTCTGTTAGGAAAGTTTCCTATTCGGTGAGAGGACCGTAGGGCGCACGTCACCGGGGCGTCAATGGTCTGCACCGCGGTGGCAACCAAAGCGTTACCTGGGTGCGGGCGGCGCCTGTGCGGCGCCGCTCCGCGCCGGGCGGTGTCACGGGGGTGTGTATTCCCAACACCGGCGCTGCTGAACCGAGTTGCCCGTGCACTGACTCGCTCGAAGGGCGCTACGGCTGCTCCGGCCGCTGTGACGGCGCCGGCGGCGGCTCCGGTGGCGGAGAGCGCATTGCGGCGGTCATGACCCTCACGGCCTGCTACGGGCCGGCTCCTGATCTCCCGGAGAACGGGTGCCGGATGGCGGGGACGGCCTGGGAGACCTCACCGCACCACACGCGCGAGGGGCGCCCCGCAGACCTCGCGGGGCGCCCCTCGACGGGTGGGGGCCGTGCCTACTTCGAGATGTTCGGCGCGGACGGAGGTATCGGCGTCGCCGCCAGGGACTGGGGCGAGGTGGCCGAGGCGTAGGCCGAGGGGGCGGCCATCGCGGCCGTGGGGTCGGCGGCGGAGGGCTCGTCGGGCTGGGCGGGGATGCCGCCGACCATGCGGATACCCGCCTCGTCGAAGGCGCGCTTGATGCGCCAGCGCAGCTCGCGCTCCACGCCCAGGGCCTTGCCCGGCATCGTCTTCGCGGTCACCCGGACCGTCATCGAGTCGAGCAGCACCGAATCCAGGCCCAGGATCTCCACCGGGCCCCACAGGCGCTCGGTCCACGGGTCGTCCTTGGCCATCTGCTGGGCGGCCTCGGTGATCACCGTACGTACCTGGTCGAGGTCCTCCGTGGGGCGTACCTGTACGTCGACGCCGGCGGTGGACCAGCCCTGGCTGAGGTTGCCGATCCGCTTCACCTCGCCGTTGCGGACGTACCAGATCTCACCGTTGTCGCCGCGCAGCTTGGTGACCCGCAGGCCGACCTCGATGACCTCGCCCGAGGCGACGCCCGCGTCGATGGTGTCGCCGACGCCGTACTGGTCCTCGAGGATCATGAAGACGCCGGATAGGAAGTCGGTGACCAGGTTGCGCGCACCGAAGCCGAGCGCCACCCCGGCGACCCCCGCGGAGGCCAGCAGGGGGGCCAGATTGATCTCGAACGCGCCCAGGATCATCAGGGCGGCCGTGCCGAGGATCAGGAACGAGGCCACCGAACGGAGTACCGAACCGATCGCCTCCGAGCGCTGGCGGCGCCGTTCCGCGTTGACCAGCAGACCGCCGAGCGCGGTGCCCTCCACCGCCTGGGCGCTGCGGTTCATGCGCTCGATGAGCTTGGTCAGGGTGCGGCGGACGGCGATGCGCAACGCGATCGCGATGGCGGCGATGAGCACGATCCGCAGACCCGTGTTCAGCCAGGTGGACCAGTTCTCCTCGACCCAGCTCGCGGCGTTGCCCGCCTGCTTCGCCGCTTCGTCCAGCGAGCCACCGGGCTCGGGCGACGGAGCAGCGGCCAACAGGGCGGACAGGGACACGGTGAGACCTCCGGTTGGGCGAACGCTGAACAACCACACTAACGGGGCATCCGGAATGCTCCGTTGCCGTGATCGAGGGGAGAGACGCGTCTCACCCGGGGATATGCGAGAAGTAAGGGGCCCTGTCCGGCATGGGCGGCGCAGCGCGGTGTGCGGACGGCCTGTGGCCGATCGCACACCGGACGCGATCGCGGTGGCAGGGGCTCCGAAGCGCCTGTTCCGGCGCGTCCCGGCGTACGGATGGCAGGGCCCCGGAGGGAAAATCCCTCCGGCCCGTTACCCGCACGTGGTGGCGCTCCGACCAGGCAGGAGGGGAGACTGAGATCGGATCGTCCCGGCGCGAGCCACGCGCCGCCGGCGTACAAGGAGGCGTCCACGTGCCGCATGTCCTGGTTCTCAACGCGTCGTACGAGCCACTCGGCGTCGTACCGCTCCGCCGCGCGCTCGTCCTCGTCCTCGAGAACAAGGCCATTTGTCTCGAGGAGTCCGGCGCCTTCATGCACAGTGCCACCCGCGCCGTCCCGGCCCCGAGCGTCGTCCGCCTGAAGCGGTTCGTCCGCGTCCCGTACCGGGGGCCCGTCCCGCTGACCCGCCGGGCGCTCTTCGCCAGGGACGGAGGGCGCTGCATGTACTGCGGCGCCGCCGCGACCAGCGTCGACCATGTCATTCCGCGCAGCCGCGGCGGGCAGCACGTCTGGGACAACGTGGTGGCCGCCTGCCGCCGCTGCAACCACGTCAAGGCGGACCGCCATCTGCCCGAGCTCGGCTGGCGGCTGCACCAGCAGCCCGCCCCGCCGACCGGGCTGGCCTGGCGGATCATCGGCACGGGACACCGCGACCCGCGCTGGCTGCCCTACTTGCAGCCGTTCGGCGCGGACGACGCGATGGCCCGGATCGACGGCATCTCGGCCTGAGCAGCCGGGGCCCGGAACCGCCGGGCCCCGGCCGTCCTGAGCCTCGGCGCGTCCCGGGCTCCGACGGTCCCGGGACCCAGGTGCGCGGGCCCAGGCCGTCCCGGGGTGCGTCAGTCGTCCTGCCCGGCCACCGCGTATGCCTGGACCGACCAGAGCGAGTAGCCGTACTCGGTGGCACGCCCGTCGCCCTGGATCCTGATGAAACGGGTGTCCTTCGCGTCCATCCGGACCGATTCGCGGCCGCCGCCGCCGTTGCGGACGGTGGCCGCCGTGCGCCAGGTGCGGCCGTCGGCGGAGACCTGTACGCGGTAGCCGGAGGCGTAGGCGTCCTGCCAGTCCAGCACGACCTGGCCGACCCGTGCCGCGGCCGGCAGCTCGGCCTGCCACCAGGCGCCGTCCTCGGCCGGAGAGGACCAGCGGGTCTTCGGGTCGCCGTCCGAGGCGGCCGTCGCCGGGAAGTCCGCGGTCTCGTCGCCGGACGAGGAGGCGGTGGCCGTACGCAGCAGATCGGGGCCCGCCGTACGGGGGAAGGCCCGGACGGTCAGGGTGGTCTCCTCGGTACCGAAGGAGAACGGCACCTCGTACTCACCCGCGG
Organism: Streptomyces sp. NPDC002809; assembly: GCF_040295435.1. NCBI lineage: Bacteria > Bacillati > Actinomycetota > Actinomycetes > Kitasatosporales > Streptomycetaceae > Streptomyces > Streptomyces sp. NPDC002809. The sequence goes on along the minus strand of NZ_JBEOVJ010000029.1, from coordinate 21,354 downwards.
GCGTGTCCGCGGCGACGGTGATCTCCACGGGCACTCCGGTGCGGGAACCGCGTGGCACGGTCGTCTGCTTCGGTACCTGCACCTTGATGCCCCTGGGCGCCTTCGCGGTGAGTGCGCCGCGCACCTCGGCCGGGCGGCGCGCGGACAGCTGCGCCTCGACCCGCTGCGGTTTGCCGCCGATCTCGGCGTCCGTCTCCCCGCGTGCGAGAGCGAGCCGGGCGGCGGGTTCGTCGCCGAACCACGGGACGAGCGAGCGTACCCGGGGAGCCGTTCCGGCGGACGGGGCGGCGCCCGCGAGAGGGGGGATGATCAGGGGCGGTGCGCCGGTGATCGACGGGGTGACGGTCGGCCAGCTGATCCGGACCGCGTCGGCCCGCACGCCCTGGCCCGGCGACTGGGTCCAGCCCCGCGCCGACAGGGTTCCGAGGCTGCGCCAGCCCTCGCCGGGCACATGGGCCTGGACCGTGGCCCCTGTCGCGGTCGTGTCGTCGCCCGGCACCGCCATCGCGGTGACGGCCTCCAGCGGGCGCACCCGGGCGAACCGCACCGTGTAGCTGCCCGGAGCCTCGGCCACCGTGCCGTTGTCGCGGTCCGAACCGGTCCAGGCGTCGGCCTCCTTGCGCGCCCGGTCGAGGAACGGGCCGAGCACGCCCTTGCCGACCGTCGCGGCGCCCGTCTTCACGGCGTCGAGAGCCGGTTCCAGGGCCAGCGAGGCCTCCCAGGCGGCCGCTCCGTCGTCGCGCGCCTGCGCCCGGAGCAGATCGACGGCCAGCTCGCCCGCCCTGCCGTAGCGGGCCAACTGCTCGCTCCACGGCTGCACTTCGCCGTCGAGGCGCCCGTCGGCCAGCCCGGCCAGGCGCTGAGGGGTCTCGCGCATCACGGTGAACGCGGCCCGCAGCCGGCGTGCCGCCTCGTCGTGCGCCCGGGCGTCGTCGCCCGTACGGGACTTCCAGAACGCGGCGAGCAGCGGCTGGAGGTAAGCCGATTCGTCGCCGCCCAGCACCGAGCCCGTGCTGTTGCCCGCCAGCGCGCGCAGCGCGTCCCGGCTGCGTGCGTCGCCGCCCGCGAGGTCGTCCAGGGCGGCCTGCCAGGACTCCTGCGGCTGGTACCCCTTCGGATTCCAGGCGAAGTCGGCGGCGGTGAACAGCGGGATCCGGGAAGCGGACGGCTGCTCCATCGCGTTGGCCAGCAGCGCCGCCGAGCCGATGGCGACCGCCGGGTCGCGGCCGGTGTAGGGGCCCAGGAAGATCCGGTCCTGTGCGTAGTCGTTGACGGGGTAGTTGTCCATCGTGACCAGCGGATGGCGGAACGTGGTGCGGGCACCCGCCAGTTCTCCGCCGGTGATGGTCCTCGGCACGACCCCGACCCCGGTCCAGGCGACCTGCACCCGGTCGTCGAGTTCCTTGGCCAGCGCGGTGCGGTAGTCCGTCGCCCCGTCCTGGTAGAACTCCGTCGGCATCATCGACAGCGGCTCCGAGCCCGGGTGGCGGTCCGAGAGGTGCTGCGCCACCTCGCTCACGACGCGGGCCTGCGCCCTGGCCGCGGCCTCCGGGCCGCTGCCGAAGGTGTCGGCGTCGGCCGAGCAGTGCCATTCGCTGTAGCTGACGTCCTGGAACTGCACCTGGAAGACCCGCACGCCCAGCGCCCACATCGCGTCGATCTTCTTCGTCAGCGCCTTCACGTCGCGGTCCGACGACAGGCACATGGACTGGCCGGGAGCCACGGCCCAGCCGAGCGTCACATGCTCGGCGGCGGCCCGCTCGGCCAGTGCGCGGAATTCGGCACGCTGCCCGGCGGGGTAGGGATCGCGCCAGCGGTCCTGCCGGTACGGGTCGTCGCCGGCCGCGTAGAGGTAGCGGTTCTGTTTGGTGCGCCCCATGAAGCCGAGCTGGGAGAGCCGTTCCTCCTGGGACCAGGGCTGTCCGTAGAAGCCCTCGGTCATCCCTCGTACGGCGCCGGCCGGCCAGTCCCGGACGGTGACGCCGGCGATGCGGCCGCCCCCGGTCAGCTGACGCAGCGTCTGCACCGCGTGGAACAGGCCGTCGTCACCGACGCCGTCCACGGCGACGGTGTCCCGGCCCGCGACCCGGCCGACCGCGAGCCGGTAGCCGCCGGACGGGAGATCGGCGCGGTCGGGCGCGCGCAGTGTGCGCAGTGCGTCGACGGCGCCGTTCCCGCCGAGCCTGATGACGGGCCCGCCGCCGGGCAGCGTCTCGTGGACGGTCCGTACGCCCGCGTCGCGCAGCACCTGGCGGAGCGCGTCGACCGCGTACGGGTCGGCCCGGTCGTCGGCGAGGAGCGTCACCTCGCCCGAGAGCGGGACCGAGGACCCTGACGCCTTGATGCTCTGCGGCCGCGGCCACACGGCGGGCGGAGCGGCGTCGTCGGTGCGGTCCGGTGTGGTGACGGCGGGGGTGCCGGGTGCCGAGGGGGCCGCGACGGCGGCGGGGGCCCCGGCGGAGAGCAGCCCGCCGAGCACGGCCACGGCGACGGCCGTCGCGTGCTTCCTGCGCCTGAGCCGCATGCCTGTCTCCCTCGCTCCCACCGGTGGATCCCGAGCCCACCACCCGCGCGCGAGGGTGTCAATGCGCCTGGTTGTTGTGGGGTGAATGCCCTGTATGTCGGTTGGCTTGAAGGGGGTGCGGTGATCGTCGGTGCGCGCGAAAGACGGCGCCGAATGGCCGAAACAGGCGGACGTCTTACGGAAATCCGGCCTCCCGGGAACGGATTGTGACCCGGAGCACGTTCAACTCGTTGTCATAACGCCTACGTCTGCGGCCGCGTCCGCTGGGTAGGCCTGCTGTGTCCTGTTCCCCACGGCCAGGAGGCCACCATGCCCGCCGCAGCGCAGCTTCTGCTCTCCGCCCTGACCCCGGAGGTGCCGGATGCCCCCACCGGACAGGTGCCGGGTCCCGCCCCGCTGATCAGCGCATGCCCGGCCACCGCCCCCGGCCCGCTCACCAGTGAAGCGCCGCTGGCCGACGCCATACCCCTGACCAGCGAGCCCCCGCTCGCCGATGCCACACCACTGACCAGCGAACCCCCGCTCGCCGTCCTCGCCCCGCTGACCAGCGAGCCGGCTTCTTCCGGCAGCGCTCGGGGCATGGAGTCCCCAGGAGTCTGAATGGGCTTGTCCCGGCTCGCCGCACTGCACGGCGTCGCCACCTCCTTCTCCCCGTCCGCCGACGTCACGGTGCCCGTCCCCGAGGGCACGGTCGTCGCGGTTCTCGCCGCGCTCGGTGTCGACGCCGCCACGCCGGAAGCGGTACGGGAGGCGCTCGCCGCCGCCGAGTCCGCGGCCGGCACCCGGCTGCTCCCGGCCACGCTGGTGGTGTGGACCGGGGAGCCGCTGCCCCCGGCCCTGACCTCACTGCCGCCCGGCACGGTGCTGACGGTCCGTCCGGAGGAGCCCGCTCCGGCTCCGCCGCCCTCGATGCACATCCCCGCCAGGGGTACGGTTCCGGCCGTTTCCGGCCCGGGTGCCGTCCGCGCCGCCGCCGCGGACCCCGGAACGCCGGGCGCAGGCACCCCCACGACGCCTGGGACGGCCCCGCCGCGTACCCCCGCCGTGCCGGGCTGGTGGACCGAGCCGCCGCTCGGAGTGCACCGGCTGAGCGTCCGGGCACCGGGTGCGCCGGCCGAGACCTGCACGCTCGTGATGGCCCCCGACCGGGTCCCGCAGCCCCCCGGGCGCAGTCACGGCTTCCTCGTCCAGCTCTACTCCCTGCTCTCCGCCCGCTCCTGGGGCATGGGCGACCTCGGGGACCTCGCCGACCTCGCCTCCTGGTCGGGGCGCTCCCTCGGCGCGGGCTTCGTCCAGGTCAACCCGCTGCACGCCGCGGTCCTCGGCACCCCCACCGACCCCTCGCCCTACCGCCCGTCATCGCGGCGGTTCCCCGACCCCGTGCACCTGCACATCGAGTCCGTCCCGGAGTACGGCCACGCGCCCGACCCGGCCGCGCTCGACGAGCTGCGCCGCCGCGCCGGAGAGCTCAGCGACGCCGTGCTGAACAAGGGCGCCCTGATCGACCGGGACGCCGTCTGGGAGCTCAAGCGGCAGGCCCTCGACATCCTCGTCGCCGTATCCCTGACGCCCGGCCGTCGCGCGGCCTACTGCGACTTCCTGGCCGAGCAGGGGCAGGCTCTGGAGGACCACGCCCTGTGGTGCGCCCTCGCCGAGCTGCACGGCTCCGACTGGCACACCTGGCCGGCCGGCCTGCGCGACCCCCGCTCCAAGGAGACCGCCCGAGCCCGTGCCGAACTGCTGGACCGGGTCGATTACCACTGCCGGCTGGCCTGGCTGACCGACGCTCAGCTCGCCGCCGCCCAGCGCGCCGCGAAGGACGCCGGGATGGCCGTCGGGATCGTCCACGACCTCGCCGTGGGCGTGCACCCCGGCGGCGCCGACACCTGGGCCCAGCAGGACGCCTTCGCGCACGGCATGTCCGTCGGCGCCCCCCCGGACGCCTTCAACGCCCGCGGCCAGGACTGGGGGCTGCCGCCCTGGAGACCCGACGCGCTCGCCGCGTCCGGCTACGCCCCGTACCGAGGACTGCTGCGCGGGCTCCTCGCCCACGCCGGTGCCCTGCGCATCGACCACGTCATGGGTCTGTTCCGGCTCTGGTGGGTGCCCGAGGGGCGCCCGCCCACCGAGGGCACCTACGTCAGCCACGACGCGGAGGCGATGCTCGCCGTCCTCGTCCTGGAGGCCCACCGCGCCGGCACCGTCGTCATGGGGGAGGACCTCGGCACCGTGGAACCGGGCGTCCGCGAGGCGCTCGCCCGCCGCGGCGTCCTCGGCACCTCCGTGCTCTGGTTCGAGCGGGACTGGTCGGGCACCGGCCGCCCGCTCGCACCCGAGGAATGGCGCGAGGACTGCCTGGCCACCGCCACCACCCACGACCTGCCGTCCACCGCGGCCAGGCTGACCGGCGACCATGTGACGCTGCGCCACCGCCTCGGCCTGCTCACCCGCCCGCTGGACGAGGAGCGCACCGAGGACGGCACCGACACCGCGGAGTGGCTCGGCCTGCTCTCCCGCCTCGGCCTGCTCCCCGAGGGCGGCGGCGACGAGGAGGCAGCCGTCCGGGCCGTCCACCGCTTCCTGCTGCGCACCCCCGCGCGCATGGCCGGGGTCTGGCTCCCGGACACGATCGGCGACCGCCGCCCGCAGAACCTGCCGGGCACCTGGGACCAGTACCCCAACTGGCGACTGCCCATCGCCGACGCCGAGGGCCACCCGGTCACCCTGGAGGAACTCGCAGCCTCACCCCGGCTGCACCGGCTGATGGACGTCCTCAGACCTCACCAAGATCCCCCGAGGCCCCGTACGGCACCCCCGGGCGAGCGGCCCGCGTAGGCGTTCGCTACGTTTGCACCGTGGACAAGAAGAACGCTATGCGCGCCGGCGCCGTCGCTGCCGGAACGACGCTGATGATGCTGCTGATGTCGTCCCCCGCGCTCGCGCTCACCCGCGACGACGGCGACGACCCGGGTCCGGGCTTGAGCGTGATCGACACGATCGGTCTGTTCGTCGTGGCGCCCATCGCCCTGTTCGCGGTCATCGCGGGCCTGGTCATGGTCCTCGACAAGTCCAAGAAGCAGGCCTGAGGGCTGCTCAGGACACCCCGGACACCCCCGGGTGCGCCGCCGGTACCGAGGTACCGCGCGGCGCATTCGCATGTCCGGACCCGGAGCGGAGCCCGGTCCGCCCGGTAGGTTGCGGCCATGATCGAGTGGGACGTCAAGAAGCTCCGCATCCTGCGTGCCCTGCACGACCGGGGCACCGTCACCGCTGCGGCCGAGGCGCTGCTGATGACCCCCTCGGCCGTCTCCCAGCAGCTCTCCAACCTCTCCAGGCAGCTCGGCGTACCGCTGCTGAAGGCGCAGGGGCGGCGCGTCCGCCTGACCGACGCCGCCCACCTGGTGCTGCGGCACGCCGAGGCGGTCTTCGCCCAACTGGAGCGCGCCGACGCCGAACTGACCGGCTATCTGCACGGCGAGGCGGGCGAGGTGCGGATCGCGGCGTTCGCCACCGCCGTCCCCGCCCTGGTCGTGCCGGCCGTGCGGACGCTGCGCGGCGAGGACCGCCCGGGGCCGGACGTGCGGGTCCGGGAGGCCGAGGCGGCGCAGGCGTACGAACTCCTCGTCGCAGGCGAGGTGGACCTGGCCCTCTCGCTGGCCGCCCACGCCCCGACCGCCCGTGACCCCCGGTTCGCCGTGCTGCCGCTGCTCGCCGACCCCCTGGACGTGGCGCTGCCGGCAGGCCACCGGCTGGCCGCCGTGCCCGGGCTGCGGCTGGCGGACCTGTCCGCCGAGCCGTGGATCTTCGGCGGATCGGGACCCTGGTCCGAGATCACCACGGCCGCGTGCGAGGCCGCGGGCTTCGTCCCGGAACAGGCGCACAGCGCCTCCGGCTGGACGGCGATCCTCGCCATGGTCGAGGCGGACATGGGGGTGGCGCTGATCCCGCGCATGGCGTCGGCGGAGCGGCAGGGCCGGGACGGTGTGGTGCTGCGGATCCTCGACGAGGACCGGCCGCGCCGCCATGTGGTGGCCGCGGTCCGGCAGGGCGCCGAGCAGGGTCCGGCCGTGTCCCGGGTGCTCACGGCGTTGCGCGAGGCCGCGAAACCGTTCAGTCGGCCTTAACGATTCATGCGAAAACTTTCGATGGACCTGATGGCTTCCGTCGTACGACAGTGAACGCATGACCTTCGAACAGAATGAGAACCGCCACGACGACCCCCACGCCAACGACGCCGCCCCGTACGACGGCGGTGACCCGTACGCCGACTACCGCACCACCGACCTCCCCTTCACCGACCTCGTCGACCTCGCCGACCGCCGCCTCGGCGCGGGCGTGATCGCCGCCAACGACGAGTTCTTCGCCCAGCGCGAGAACCTCCTGGTCCGGGAGCGCGCGGTCTTCGACCCCGAGCGCTTCGGCCACAAGGGCAAGATCATGGACGGCTGGGAGACCCGCCGCAGGCGCGGCGCGGACGCCGCACACCCGTTCCCCGCCCCGGACGAGCACGACTGGGCCCTGATCCGCCTCGGCGCCCCCGGCATCATCCGCGGGATCGTCGTCGACACGGCCCACTTCCGCGGCAACTACCCGCAGCGCGTGTCGGTCCGGGCGACGTCCGTCGACGGCTCGCCCGGCCCCGCCGAACTCCTCGCCGACGACGTGAAGTGGGAGGAGATCATCCCGCCGGCCCCCGTACGCGGCCACGCCGCCAACGGCTTCGAGATCACCGGCGGACGCCGCTACACCCACCTCCGCCTCTGCCAGCACCCCGACGGCGGCATCGCCCGGCTCCGCGTGCACGGCGAGGTGCTCCCCGACCCGTCCTGGCTCGCCACGCTCGGCACCTTCGACCTGATCTCGGTCCTGAACGGCGGCAGTTACGAGGACGCCTCCGACCGCTTCTACTCCTCGCCGACCCAGATCATCCTGCCCGGCACCTCCCGCAGGATGGACGACGGCTGGGAGAACCGCCGCCGCCGCGTCCGCGACACCAACGACTGGGTACGCTTCCGGCTGCCCGCCCAGGGCGCGGTCCGCGCGGTCGAGATCGACACGGCCTGCCTCAAGGGCAACGCGGCCGGCTGGATCGCCCTCCAGGGCCGTAACGGCGAGACGGGCGAGTGGTTCGAGATCATCCCGCGCACGAGGCTCCAGCCCGACACCCCGCACCGCTTCCCGCTCCGCGCCCAGGCCGTCGTCACCCACGTACGCCTCGACGCCTTCCCCGACGGCGGAGTGGCCCGGATGCGCCTGCACGGCTCGCTCACGGAGTCGGGCGCGGCCGAACTGGCCCGCCGCCACGAGGAGTCGGGCGCCTGAGAGCGGTACCGCAATCCCTGCTCCCGCCCGGCGGACGGCTGCGCCGCGGCGCCTGCCCGCCGGGCGGTCTCCACGCCCCGGGGGACACCCGGGAAAGCGGCCCCGACGGACGGACTACCCTGCCCACGGTCGGTTCCGTTGCTTCGCTCCCGTGAGGATGACAGATGGCAGAGCTCGTGCTGTGCACCGGACTGGACCCGGACGAACCGGACTCCGTGATGCCCGTCGTGATCGTCTCCGAGGGAGGGGCCGCGGACGAGGACGCCGTCGCGGGGCTCGGAACGTACGGATACGAGGGCGACGGCTGCCTCTGCTTCGTGCAGACGGACGGCTGGGCCGAGCGCCGGCTGGACGGCGAGCTGCTGACCGTGGACATCGTCGCGTACCCCGCCGTCCTCAAGGGCATCGAGGCCGCCGCGGACCGGTTCCCCGAACGGTCGGCGGCCGACCCGGAGGCGTTGCGGCTCCTGCGGGTGAGCGCACAGGTCAGCCCCGGTACGTACGCACGGGCCACGGACATCACCGCCGTACTCACGGCACCCGCCGGGACGCCCGCCGAACAGGTCGTGGCGCAGGCCAGGTCGGGCGAGGACCGGCCGCTCATCCTGGCGCCGCAGCCGGAGTGATGCGGTAGCCGCCCACACCCACGGCTCGAACGCGAAGGGGCGCCCCCGAAGGAGGCGCCCCTCACGTGTGCGGTGGTGCGGCGCTTACGCGGTCGCCGCCGCCGCGTCCGCCGAACGGGCCTTCAGCGCACGCTCCACACCCGACCGGGACTCCGACATCAGCCGGCGCAGCGCGGCGCCCGGCTCGGCCGAGGCCAGCCAGGCGTCCGTGGCGTCCAGGGTCTCCTGCGAGACATGGAGCGCCGGGTAGAGACCGATGGCGACCTGCTGTGCCATCTCATGGCTCCGCGAGTCCCAGACGTCCTTCACCGTGGCGAAGAACTTCTCCGTGTACGGGGCCAGCAGTTCGCGCTGGTCGGTCTGGACGAACCCCTCGATGACCGCCTCCTGGAGGGAGTTCGGCAGCTTGTCGGACTCGACGACCGACGCCCACGCCTCGGCCTTCGCCTCCTCGGAGGGACGCGCCGCACGGGCGGCCGCCGCGTGGCGCTCACCCGCCGCCGTCCGGTCGCGCGCGTACTCGGCGTCGATCTCCTCGTCGTCGAGCAGTCCGGTGGCGGCAAGCCGCTCCACGAACGCCCAGCGCAGCTCGGTGTCGACGGCCAGGCCCTCGATCACCTCGGTTCCGTCGAGCAGCGCCTGCAGCAGGTCGAGCTGCTGCGGGTTGCGGGCCGTGGCCGCGAAGGCGCGGGCCCAGGCCAGCTGGTGGTCGCTGCCCGGCTCCGCCGCGCGCAGGTGCGCGAGCGTCGCCTCGGTCCACTGGGTCAGACCCGCCTCGCGCCAGTCCGGCGCCGCGTACAGGTCCAGCGCCGTCTTCACCTGACGGTGCAGCGACTGGACGACGCCGATGTCCGACTCCTTGCCGACCCCGGACAGGACGAGCGAGAGGTAGTCGCGCGTGGCCAGTTCGCTGTCGCGGGTCATGTCCCAGGCGGACGCCCAGCACAGGGCCCGCGGCAGCGACTCGGTGAAGTCGCCCAGGTGCTCGGTGACGACCCGCAGCGACTCCTCGTCGAGGCGGACCTTCGCGTACGAGAGGTCGTCGTCGTTGAGGAGGATGACGGCCGGGCGCGCGGTGCCGGCCGGGAACGGCACCGTGGTGCGCTCGCCGTCGACGTCCAGCTCGATCCGGTCCGTACGGACCAGCTTGCCCGCCTCGTTCAGGTTGTAGCAGCCGATGGCGATCCGGTGGGGCCGCAGCGTCGGCTCGCCCTTCGCGCCCGCGGGCAGTGCCGGTGCCTCCTGGAGGACGGTGAACGAGGTGACGTGACCGTCTTCGTCCGTCTCGATCTCCGGGCGCAGGATGTTGATGCCCGCGGTCTCCAGCCACGCCTTCGACCAGGTCTTCAGATCGCGGCCGGAGGTCTCCTCCAGCGCGCCCAGCAGGTCGGAGAGCCGGGTGTTGCCGAAGGCGTGCGCCTTGAAGTACGCCTGGACGCCCTTGAAGAACGCGTCCATGCCGACGTACGCCACCAGCTGTTTCAGGACCGAGGCGCCCTTGGCGTACGTGATGCCGTCGAAGTTGACCAGGACGTCGTCCAGGTCACGGATGTCCGCCATGATCGGGTGCGTCGAGGGCAGCTGGTCCTGGCGGTACGCCCACGTCTTCATGGAGTTGGCGAACGTGGTCCAGGAGTGAGGCCACTGCGAGCCCTCGGCGTACGCCAGGCACGCGATCGAGGTGTAGGTGGCGAACGACTCGTTCAGCCACAGGTCGTTCCACCACTCCATGGTGACGAGGTCGCCGAACCACATGTGGGCCAGCTCGTGCAGGATCGTCTCGGCCCGCGTCTCGTACGCCGCGTCCGTCACCTTGGAGCGGAAGACGTACTGGTCGCGGATGGTGACCGCGCCCGCGTTCTCCATCGCGCCCGCGTTGAACTCGGGGACGAAGAGCTGGTCGTACTTGGCGAAGGGGTACGCGTAGTCGAACTTCTCCTGGAACCAGTCGAAGCCCAGCCGCGTCACGTCGAAGATCGCGTCCGCGTCGAGGTACTCGGCGAGCGACGGACGGCAGTAGATGCCGAGCGGGACGGACTGGCCGTCCTTCTCGTAGCTGCTGTGCACCGAGTGGTACGGGCCCACGATCAGCGCCGTGATGTACGAGGAGATGCGCGGCGTCGGCTCGAAGGACCAGACGTCGTCCTTGGGCTCCGGCGTCGGCGAGTTGGAGATCACGGTCCAGCCGGTCGGGGCCTTCACGGTGAACCGGAAGGTCGCCTTCAGGTCCGGCTGCTCGAAGCTCGCGAAGACGCGGCGCGCGTCCGGGACCTCGAACTGGGTGTACAGGTAGGCCTGCTCGTCGACCGGGTCGACGAACCGGTGCAGACCCTCACCCGTGTTGGTGTACGAGCAGTCGGCGACGACCTTCAGCTCGTTGGAACCCGCCGCCAGGTGCGGCAGCGTGATGCGCGAATCGCGGAACACGGCCGCGACGTCCAGGGCCTTGCCGTTCAGCTCGACCTCGTGCACCGCGGGGGCGACCAGGTCGATGAAGGTCTCCGCACCGGCTTCGGCGGAGTCGAAGCGCACGACGGTGACGGACCGGTAGGTCCCGCCCTCCTGCGCTCCGGAGAGGTCGAGATCGATCTCGTACGCGTCCACGGTCAGCAGGCGCGCCCGCTCCTGTGCCTCTTCGCGGGTCAGATTCGTGCCAGGCACGCGGTCATCTCCTTGCTATGCGATGTTTCCCGCCATCCTTCCACGTGACCCCTGTCAGAGCGATGTCCGTTTTCCGCCGGACCTCGAAGGCCGGGCGGGCCATTCTCGTCGTATGACCAGTTACGAGGCACGCGCGATCGACCCGGCCGCGCTGAAGGAACTCCGGGACACCGACGACGCGGGACGCCCCTGCGTCCCGTACACCGCCACGGACGCGGGCAGCCCGCTGCGCTGCTGTCTGCGGGGCAACGAGGTGGGGGAGGAGATCGCCCTCGTCTCGTACGCGCCGCTGCGGCGCTGGGCGGCGGCGACCGGGGCCCACCCGGGGGCGTACGACGAGCAGGGCCCGGTCTTCATCCACGCCGGGGAATGCGACGGGCCCGGGGCCGGCCGCCACGGCTACCCGTTCTCGCGGGCGGGCGCGCTGCGCACCGTCCGCCGCTACAACGCGGACGGGCAGATCGTGGGCGGCCGCCTGATGGAGATCCCGGCCGACGAGGAGCGGGGGTACGACGAGGCCATCGCGGAGGCCTTCGCCGATCCGGAGGTGGCGCTCGTGCACGTCAGGGCCGTGGAGTACGGCTGCTGGCACTTCGAGGTGCGCCGAGCCTGACCCCGGGGCTCCGCCCCGGCCCCGCTCCTCAGCCGCCGGAGGGGTTTGAGGCGCGGGTCAGCCCTTCAGCTCCGCCGCTACCAGCTCCGCGATCTGCACCGCGTTCAGCGCGGCGCCCTTGCGCAGGTTGTCGTTGGAGACGAACAGCGCGAGACCGTGCTCCACGGTCTCGTCGACGCGGATGCGCCCGACGAAGGACGCGTCCTGGCCGGCCGCCTGGAGCGGGGTGGGGATCTCCGAGAGCTCGACGCCCGGCGCGTCCTTCAGCAGCTCGTACGCGCGCTCCACGCTGATCGGACGCGCGAAACGGGCGTTGACCTGGAGGGAGTGGCCGGAGAAGACCGGGACCCGGACGCAGGTGCCGGACACCTTCAGCTCCGGGATCTCCAGGATCTTGCGGGACTCGTTGCGGAGCTTCTGCTCCTCGTCCGTCTCGAAGGACCCGTCGTCGACGATGGCACCGGCCAGCGGCAGCACGTTGAAGGCGATGGGGCGCTTGTAGACGGCCGGCTCGGGGAAGTCGACGGCTCCGCCGTCGTGGGTCAGCTTGTCGGCGTCGGCGACGACCTTGGACGCCTGGCCGTGCAGCTCGACGACGCCGGCCACTCCGGAGCCGGACACCGCCTGGTACGTGGCGACGGTCAGCGTCTTCAGGCCGGCCTCGTCGTGCAGCGGGCGCAGCACGGGCATGGCGGCCATCGTGGTGCAGTTCGGGTTGGCGATGATGCCCTTGGGGCGGTTCGCGATCGCGTGCGGGTTGACCTCGGAGACGACCAGCGGGACCTCGGGGTCCTTGCGCCAGGCGGAGGAGTTGTCGATCACGACGGCGCCCTGAGCGGCGACCTTCTCGGCGAGCGCCTTCGACGTCGAGCCGCCGGCCGAGAACAGCACGATGTCCAGGCCGCTGTAGTCGGCCGTGGAGGCGTCCTCGACGGTGATGTCGGTGCCCTCGTAGGCGATCGTGGAGCCCGCGGAGCGTGCGGAGGCGAAGAGCCGCAGTTCGGCGACGGGGAACTTCCGCTCGGCCAGGATGCTGCGCATGACTGTGCCGACCTGACCGGTGGCGCCGACGATTCCGACCTTCACGGGGACTCCTTCAAACGGACGAACGGGCACGGTTGCCGCTCCATGATGCGTATGTCCACGGCTTCCTTGTCCAATCCATTGTCCGACCTGCGGACGGGATGCGGACGGGGTGCGGACAGCGCAGTGGGGCGGGCGCCCGTTGAGCGCCCGCCCCACTGTCGTACGGATCACATGGTCACCGCGATGCGGCTACGGTGCGACCTTCTCGATCACGACGCTGCCGGTGCCCGCGGCGGTGCCGCGTGCGTTCACCAGCTGGACCTCGCCGAAGAACTGCCGGCCCTCGGGGGCCGCCCCGGCGACCGCGACCTCGGCACCGACCTGGGCCGACGCGCCGGAGGCCAGGTCGACGGCCTTCGACTCGTCGACGTTGATCGCGCCGAGCGACGGCGAGTAGTACACGTCGCGGTAGTCGTACTCGGTGGTTCCGGCCGGAACGTCGTACCCGTCGATGATGACCGTGTACGTGCCCGCGGCGGGCTTCACCAGGCTGACGGTCTCCTCGGAGCCGGCCGTGGTGGAGGCACCCACCTGGGCCGCGCCCTTGAAGACGTACAGGTCCAGGTCGGCGTTGGCGTCCGAGGTGCCGCCGATGGCGACGTCGAGCTTCTCGACACCCGCACCGATGGTGACCTGCTTGACGTACTCGCCGCCCGTGGAGATCGACGGACGCTCGACGTCGGCCGAGCCCAGCGAGCCGCCCTTGAGCTTGCCCGCCAGGTCACCCGCGTTGTTGGTGACCGTCCAGTTCACCGCGGCCGGGGTGCCGATCTTCGCCTCGGCGATGGTCTGCACCGCCGGGTCGAAGGTCGCGCCGAGCAGCGAGACATCCAGCTTGTACGGGTTGTCCAGCAGCGGCGACGTGCGCCGGGCCTCGACCTCGATCTCCCAGACGCCGGCCTGCGGGTCGGCGTACGAGCGCACGTCGGGGCGGCAGGTGTTGGCCGGGTTCTCGTAGTTCGGGTAGCAGAACGGCGTCCCGCTGTCCTCCACCGCGACCCCGTACGGGTGGATGGAGATGAAGCGGGTCTGGCTGCCCGAGCGAAGGGCGCTCATGGCGACCTCGAGGGTCTTGGAGCCCTCCGGCACGTTGACGAAGTACGACGTGGTGCCGTTGCGCTGCACCGAGCCGGACGCCGTGTACGCGTAACCCGGCTTCACCAGGTCCTTGGCGACGACGACCGTCGTCAGGATCTGCTGGTCCACGCCGGAGGTCTTCGCGTCGTCGAGCTGCAGGATCGCGCTGTGCACGCCCGCGCTGCCCGGCTTCGCCTGGACCTTGACCGTCACCGGCTTGCCGAGCGGCAGCGAGACGGTGCTCGGGCCGGTCAGCTTGAAGGTGCCGTCGTTGTACTTCCAGGAGAGCTTGTGCCTGACGTCCTTGTCCGGGCCCGTGGTGCGGGTGACCGTGACGTCGTACGACTTCTTCTGGCCGGCCTTGAGGCCGCCCTCGCGGTCGTACAGGCCGGTGCCGAAGCCCGGGGTCTTCAGCGCGAAGTCGATCGCGGTGTCGACCGGGGCCTTCACCGTGTACTCGTGCGCCGGGGCGCCCTTCTTCTCGATCTGCTTCCAGGCGCCGACGATGTTGATCAGACCGGCACCCTGGGCGTGCGCGGGCACTCCCTTGATCTGGGTGGCGGTGCTGGTCAGCGCGGTGCGCAGATCGGCCGGGGGCAGCTCGATGTGCTTCTGCTTCGCGGCGGACAGCAGCAGCGCGGTCGCGCCGGCGGCCTGCGGGGAGGCCATCGACGTGCCCTGGAGCATGGAGTAGCCGGCCGGGAGGGAGTAACCCGCCTCCTTGACCGGACCGCCGGGCAGCCAGGTCTGCGTCGAGTTGATCGACGCGCCGGGGGCCGTCAGGGTCGGCGTGAAGCCGCCGTCCTCACGCGGACCGCGCGAGGAGAAGGGCAGCATGTCGTACTTCTTGGTGACGCCGGAGCCGTAGTTCGCGGCCCAGGTCTCCTTGGAGATGGACGCGCCCACCGAGATGACGTGGTCGGCGAGGCCGGGGTCACCGATGGTGTTGACACCGGGGCCGTCGTTGCCGGCCGAGATGACCAGCTGGACGCCGTAGATGTCGATGAGGCGCTTGTACAGCTCCGAGCGGGCGTTGTTGCCGTCGTTGAGCGGCGGCAGTCCGCCGATCGACATGTTGACGACGTCGACGCCGCGGTTCACCACGAGGTCGATCATGCCCTCGGTGAGCGCGATGTTGGTGCAGCCGCCGGACCAGGTGCAGGCACGCGAGGAGACGATCTTCGCGCCGGGCGCGGCACCGTTCATCTTGCCGCCGAACAGGCCGTTCGCCGCGGTGATGCCCGCGACGTGCGTGCCGTGCTCGGACTCGATGACACCGATGCTGACGTAGTCGGAGGTGTTGCCCGCGGCGTCGTACACGACGTCCTTGCGGGTCTCCACGACGAACGGGATGCGCTCGACGACGTCGGTCCGCGGGTCGTCCGTACCGAAGTAGGAGACCTGGTGCTTCTCCTTGTACGGCTTCAGGACGGCGTCGTCGGAGAAGTCCGCGTTGTTGTTCAGGTCCACCCGGGTGGTGCCGGTGACCGGGTCGTACAGGACGGCCCACGCGTCGGTGGTGTCACCGTCGCGGTTGAGGTCGCCCGCCATGTCGCCACCCTTGGTGGCGGCCTCCTCGAACACGCTGATCTTGTACGAGCCCGCCGGGGCCGAGTAGGTACGGCCGTCGTAGGTGAACGTCGGGCCGGACACGGCGTCCGTCATCTGCAGCCAGGTGCCGTCGTCGTCACTGACCGGGTCGGTGGCCGTCACCCAGTCGGTGATCTTGCGCTCACCGGTGGTGGTCTTCTGCAGCGCGGGGTGGCCGAGGTCGACACCCGAGTCGAGGATGCCGATGGTCACGCCGCGGCCGTCGGCCTTCGGGTGCTGCTTGACGAAGTCGACCGCACCCGTCTCGAAGGACGGGTTGTACGGGTTCTTCGCCGGGGTCTTCCTGTCCGGCGCCGGGTACGTCCCGGTCGACTTCACCGCGGTCCGGCTGCCGGTCGCCCGGTCGGCCGCGGGGGTCGGGTCGTCCAGCACGATCTCCTGCTTGAGATCGATGCCGTGGACGGAGGTCAGCTTCGAGGCCGCCTTGATGGTGGCCTCGGCGGCCGCGGTGGGCACGGTGGCCCGGACATAGCCGAGCTTGTCGTACGCACGGCCCAGCACGGAGCCCTTGACGGCGTCCAGCTGCTTGGTGACCTGCTCGGTCGCGCCGGGGGCGGTGGCGACCATCATCGTGATGTTCTTCTCGCCCTTGGCCTTGGCCTTGGCGAGAACATCGGCGTCGGCCGTGCCGAGCTTGTCCGCCGAGGCGTTGCCGGCGGCAGCCTTGACGGGGGCGGTGGCCGGGTCGTCGGCCGCGAAGACGGGAACGGCGCCGGTGGCGGCCAGGGCGGCCACCAGTCCGGCGGCGGCCGCGACGCGGGCCACGCGTCTCGCCCCGGGTATGGAACTGGGGGATTCGGAGGTCATCAGCATCCCTGTATGTGAAAGAGAGAGTCCGGAAATCGGTACCGGATGACCGCTCACCCTTTCGTAAATGACAGGGGTTTGTGGAGAGTTGTGAGGGGCGAGTTGTGGGCATGGCGGAAATCCGCCACTGGGGCCGAAGCGTCACGTGGGACGAAATAGCTCATACCCGGCGCTCGGGGGCCTCACCTGGGCAGGATCATCACGTACGCGGCCGGATCACGGTCGGCCGCCGCCGTCAGCGCCGTCCGGACGACGGCCGCCTGCTGCTCCCTCGCGTCACGAAGCCTCTTCGGCGTGAGGTTGACGACGGTGACGCCGAGCCGTTCCAGGTGCTCGCGCCGGGTGGCGTACGCGGACCACTCGGCCTCGTGCTCCTGCCGGCGGCGGGCGTCGTCGAGCCGGCTGTGGCGCGGGGCCCTGGTGTCGAGCTCGACGGCGACCGCCTCCTCGGGCCAGTAGGCGTCGACGGCACCCAGGTGCGGGCCGCCGGGCAGCCGCAGGTCCACGTTCCACAGCGGCTCCGGGAGCCCGTGGGTGCGCACCATGTCGTACAGCCGCTCCTCCGCCAGCGCCCGGCCCTCGGCGAGCAGGGAGTCCACGGCGTTCACCACCTGGGGCCGGCCGAGCACCTTGGCGCGGTTCAACTCTCCGACCAGGACCGCGGGTTCGCAGTGGCCCCCGCGGACCGCCTCGGTGAGCAGCCGACGTACGGCATGGCCGTCAGTGAGGCCCGCGACGGCGTCCGCCAGGGCCCGGGCCACCGGAGCCACCGGCATCCCGTCCAGCTGCTCGGGCCGCGGCGGTTCGGACGTCCGCACCAGACGGACGTACCGGACCGACCGCAGCCGGCGGGCGCGAGGCACCAGCACGTCGACGCGGTCCGTGGAAACGGCGGGCGGGGCGGCGGCGAAGCCGTACAGCGAGAGCGCGGCCAGGCCGGTGACCATCGCCTCGCCGTACCCGTCATCCGTACCGCCGGCCCGCGCGGGCCCGCTCCGGCGCCCGGAGGACGGGGCCCGTCCCGCGTACAGCAGGGCCGATCGCAGCCGCTCCCGGCCGCTGAGCGGCCCCGGGTGCAGCACGAAGACTCCGGGCAGCGGCTGCTGCCAGGGCCCGCCGGTCCGGCACTGCTCGCCGGCCTGCGCGGGGGAGACCCCGCGGGCCTTCAACTGGGCGGCGGACAGGACGCGTTGCCGGACGTCGGAGGTGATGCGGAGGTGGCAGGGCGAGAGCGGGGTGTTCTGGGTCATGCTCCGGTGTATCCCGCCGGCGGCCGGGGCCTCGACCCCTGTTACAGGCTCGTCGACATTCCAGGACAACACCGTCCTGAAGTACGGACGTTCGACAGCCGAAAAGGCCCGACACGCCAGGGATTACGGGCGGCTCGCAGGGGGGCGCGCCACCCCCGCCGAGCGCCTGAGGCGCACGCCCCGCGGGGGCTCCGACCCGGCCCGTCCGTCGGCATCCGGCCCGTCCGGCATTCGAGGACGCGACCCTCGCCGAGGAAACGGCACCCCGGCGAGGGCGTCACACCGGACGGCCCGGATCACCCTCGGACGGCTCCGCCGTCACACGCCTGGGCGCGCAGCCCCCGGGCCAGGTCGTCCCGGGCCTCCAGCACCAGCCGCCGCAGCGCGGGCGCCGCGTCCGCGTGCGCCGTCAGCCACGTGTCCGTCGCCTCCAGCGTGGCGGGATCGTCCTGAAGGGCCGGGAACAGGCCCTTCACCACGGCCATCCCGATCTGGATGGACCGCTCCGCCCACACCCGCTCGATCACCTCGAAGTACGTGCTCGCGTACGGCGCCAGCAACTCCCGCTGCGAGGACTGCTCGAACCCCGCGATCGTCGCCTCCACCAGCGCGTTGGACAGCGCGTCCGACTCCACGACGCCCGCCCAGGCCTGTGCCTTGACCGCTGCCGACGGCCGCGAGGCCAGGCACCGGACCTGGTGGCGCTTGCCGGACGCGGTGTCGTCCCGGGCCAGTTCGGCGCCGATGGCCGCCTCGTCGGCCGCGCTGTGCGAGGCCAGCGGCTCCAGGAACGCCCAGCGCAGCTCCTGGTCGACGTCGAGCCCGTCGATCCGGGCCGTGCCGGCGAGCAGCCCGGACAGCAGCTGGAGGTCCGTGTCCGAGGCGGCGACCGCCGCGAAGAAGCGGGCCCAGGCCAGCTGGTGCTCGCTGCCCGGCGCGGCGAGCCGCAGCTCGCGCAGCGCGCCCTCGGCCAGTGCCCGGCCGCCCTCCTCGCGCCACGCGGGCGCCGCGTAGTGCACCAGCGCGGTCCTGGTCCAGGCGTGCAGCATCTGGAGCACACCGATGTCCGTCTCCCGGCCGGAGAAGGCCAGGACCAGCGAGACGAAGTCGCGGGCCGGCATCAGTCCGTCCCGGGTGAGGTTCCACAGCGCGGACCAGCACAGCGCCCGCGCGAGCGGGTCCGTGATGTCGCCCAGGTGCGTCCGGAGCGTGGCCAGCGACACCTCGTCGAAGCGGACCTTGCAGTACGTCAGGTCGTCGTCGTTGACGAGGACCAGCTCGGGCCGCTCGGCCCCGGCCAGCTCCGTGATCACGGTGCGCGGCCCCGCCACGTCCGCCTCGGCCCGGGCGTAACGCACCAGGGCGCCGTCGGGCGTGCGCCGGTACAGGCCGACCGCGACCCGGTGCGGGCGCAGCTCCGGGTGGGACTCGGCGGCCTCCTGGAGGACCGCCAGTTCGGTGATCCGGTCCGCGGCGTCGTAGGTCGCCACCGGGGTCAGCGAGTTGACACCGGCGGTCTGCAGCCAGGAGCGCGACCACGAGGTCATGTCCCGCCCGGACGTCTCGGCCAGCACCGACAGCAGGTCGCCCAGCTGTGTGTTGCCGTACGCGTGCTTCTTGAAGTAGCGCCGTGCGCCCTCCAGGAACGCGTCCCGTCCCACGTACGCCACCAGCTGCTTCAGCACCGAGGCGCCCTTGGCGTACGTGATGCCGTCGAAGTTCAGCTTGGCGTCCTCCAGGTCACGGATGTCGGCCGTGATCGGGTGGGTGGACGGCAGCTGGTCGGCGCGGTAGGCCCAGGACTTGCGGTTGTTGGCGAAGGTGATCCAGCCGTCCTGGAACCGCGTGGACTCCACCATGGCGAAGACGCCCATGAAGTCGGCGAAGGACTCCTTGAGCCACAGGTCGTCCCACCACTGCATGGTGACGAGGTCGCCGAACCACATGTGCGCCATCTCGTGCAGGATGACGTTGGCCCGGCTCTCGTACGCCGCCCGCGTCACCTTGCCGCGGAAGATGTATTCCTCGCGGAACGTGACACAGCCAGGGTTCTCCATCGCGCCGAGGTTGTACTCGGGCACGAACGCCTGGTCGTACTTGCCGAACGGGTACGGGTAGTCGAAGTTGTCGTGGAAGAAGTCCAGGCCCTGCTTGGTGATCAGGAAGACGTCGTCGGCGTCGAAGTGCCGGGCGAGCCCCTTGCGGCACATCGCGCCGAGCGGGATGTCCAGCGTCGTGCCGTCGTCGAACGTACGGCTGTAGGAGTCGGTCACGTAGTGGTACGGACCGGCGACGACCGCCGTGATGTACGTCGAGATCGGCTTCGTCTCGGCGAACCGCCACACCCCGCCCTCGCGGGACTCCTCGGCGCCGTTGCTCCAGACCGTCCACTTGGCGGGGGCCGTCACCTGGAAGCGGAAGGGTGCCTTGAGGTCGGGCTGCTCGAAGTTGGCGAAGACGCGCCGCGAGTCCGCCGGCTCGTACTGCGTGTAGAGGTAGACCTCGCCGTCCTCGGGGTCGACGAAGCGGTGCATGCCCTCGCCGGTCCTGCTGTACGCGCACTGCGCGTCGACCACCAGGACGTGTTCGCCCTCCGGCAGGTCCGCCAGGGTCACCCGCACGCCGTCGAAGACGGCCGCCGGGTCCAGCGCGGTGCCGTCCAGGGTCACCGCGTTCACGGACGGGGCGATCAGGTCGGCGAACGTCGTCGCACCGGCACGCGCCGAGCGGAACCGGATGGTCGTCACCGAGCGGAAGGTCCGCGGACCGGAGGTCTGCTCACCCTCCCCGTCGGGCCCACCGATCGCGGAACGGACGTCGAGCACGACGTCGTAACCGTCGACGGTCAGCAGCTCGGCCCGCTCACGGGCCTCGTCGCGGGACAGGTTCTCACCGGGCACGAGCACACTCCTTTGTGTCACCTTCGAATATTTTGATCCTCCCATGCCGCCTTCCGGCCACGCGTTCGGGAATGGCGGGGGCGCCCGTCGGTGTTCTCGGTCACAGCATGCGATCGGCCCTCATGAGGAGAGAGATGTCTGACAACAGCACGGTGACCGGCAAGACCCCCGCCGATTTCTGGTTCGACCCGCTCTGCCCCTGGGCCTGGATGACCTCCCGCTGGATGCTGGAGGTGGAGAAGGTCCGCGACGTCGAGGTCCGCTGGCACGTGATGAGCCTGGCCGTGCTCAACGAGAACCGGCTGGACGAGCTTCCCGACGAGTACCGCGACATGCTGGAGCACAAGGCCTGGGGCCCGGTCCGTGTGGTGATCGCCGCCCAGCAGAAGCACGGCGACGACATCGTCGGCCCGCTCTACACCGCGCTCGGCACCCGTTTCCACAACCAGGGCGAGGGCCCCACCCGCGAGGCGATCGTGGGCGCGCTGAAGGACGTCGACCTGCCGGTCGAGCTCGCGGAGTACGCCGACTCCGACGCGTACGACACCGAGCTGCGCGCCTCCCACCAGGAGGGCATCGACAAGGTCGGCCAGGACGTCGGCACCCCGGTCATCGCGGTGCCCGGCGCGGACGGCGAGCAGATCGCCTTCTTCGGTCCGGTCGTCACCCCCGCCCCGAAGGGCGAGGACGCGGCGAAGCTGTGGGACGGCACGCTCCTGGTCGCGTCGATCCCGGGCTTCTACGAGATCAAGCGGACCCGGACGCAGGGCCCGGTCTTCGACTGACCGTCCTCGGGCGCGGGGGGGGGGGCGGCCCCCCCCCCCCCGGGCGGAACCCGACCACCCGCGCCGGTTGGGGCGCCCCCCCGCCCGTAAAA